>NZ_SUTM01000008.1 GCF_015062935.1 Methanobrevibacter sp.
CAATTAAAATAAGAAAAAATTAAAAAAAATTAAAAAAAAAAACAAAATTCAACTAAAAATTTTGCGTCACATCCTCATTTTTAAAAAAAAATAAAAATAGTATTATACTAAATATTACTAAATAATCTTTTTTTCATGAAAGTTTGTTACCTGAATAGAAAAATCAATAAACAGGCAAATTATCAATAGTCCTGACCAAATCTATGGCTGTTAACGTCTTATTATACTGAGTGTCAATTTGAGCAGTCTCAAATAAAATAACGTTATGTCCCTTTTGATAAATAGGTATTGTTACCCATTCAGGGGAAGTTCCTGCATTGATTTTATATACCGGATAGCTTAGATTTTTACTTATGGCATTAGCGTATTCCATATTTACTGAGGATTTATTATCCATGACACCAACATATCTCTGCTTATCCCAGTAGCTTTCCATTTCATGAACATCAACAACAACATAAGGGTCATACCGCTCTATATCCGGAAGGACATATTCATTAGTCAGCAGTTCCCCCATATGTCTGTTGGTTGTGTAATCGCTTGTATTCATTCCACTGTCCTTAAAGTTAAGTTTAACGAAATATACAATGAATTTCTTATTAAGCATATTCTGTTTGGTGAAATTCATTATCGATTCATTTGTAGCATTATGAATGCCGCTTTCAAGACTATGGACACCTAATATTACTATTGCAGTATCGTTAGCTGATTCGTTTCCGCATACTATTTTATAAACAGTACCATTAGAGTTATTTCCGATTATTGTTGTATATTCATCTAAAGTTTCTGTGTTTTGTTTGATTGTAAAAGTAGATAATACTGCAAAAATAACAAGTAAAATTAATATAATCAATAAAATTTTAGTTAACTTTCTCATTACTTTATATTTTATCAACGATAGCATATAAAGTTAAATAAATTTTACTGAAATAAAGTAGAAATTTTTGAGTTTAAAGTTATAAACAAAAAAGAAAAAGAGAGATGAAATTACTCATCTAAAGAAATTAAACTTATATCATAGTTAGAACCGTCTATAACATCAATCAAGACAGCTCCATTATCTTTAAGCATACCTGGATTTGCTACATCAGTAGTAATTCCAATTTTACTGAGAGATTTAGCTTCGTGAATATGGCCGCAAATATTAATTTGAGGTTCAAATTCATGAATGGATTTTAAAATTCCCTGACTGCCCACGTGGTCTCCGCTTTCAAGTTTATCTGCTTCAGTATTGAATGGAGGGGCGTGAGTAACTAATATTTTTACCTTAGGAACATTTTCATTATAGACATAATCATAATTAGCTAATAATTCATAAACATCCCCGTAAATCTTATTGTCCTGTATTTCACCAGGAGTGTTGAACGGAGTTTCATTTGATCCGCCGTATCCGAATAGAATTGCATCACCGTATGCAATAATATTGTTATGTAAACAGAAAGAAACTTCATTAATAGCATTACAAATACCTTTAGGGTCACAATTACCAGGGATAGCTATTACATCTACACCGCATTCTGCAATTTTTTCAATGAAAGGGCCTACAAAGTCTAAAGGTCCGAAATCAGTAATATCTCCTAGAATTATAACTAAATCAATATCCTCATTATTATTTAAATAAGTGTATAAATTTTCGTTTTCTTCACCGTGAATATCACTTATTGCTAAAATTTTAGTCATTTAATCACCTTTTTGTTCTAAAAAGAAAGACCCCATTTCTTTCAAACCTACTTGTAAGTCAGGTTTATCTCCATGTAATTCAATTGTTACATCATCATCAAATTCAATAATAAGGCCATTCCATTCTGCAATTTCTTGAACTCTTTCTTCAGCTAAAGGTTTTAAAAGATTAATTCTACCAGTAGTTAAACCAGGGGGAGTATTGACCAAAAATTTGGAACGGGAGTCTGCAAATTCAAAAACTTCTTTACCTTGCATGACCTGTTTTAATAAATCAAGCCAATGATCAACATATTCTTCCCCTTCCTCTTCAGCGATAGTTATAAGAGTTGCCTGAATATTATTTAAAGACATTTCTGCATTAGCTAAACCATTAATCAAATCAGGATGGGAAGGATCTCTTTTATAAGAACTGATAGTTGATCTAATTAATCCCATCTCAGGGTTAATTCCTTTTGGAACCTCATATCCTCTTTTATGTAAATCTTTAAGGAGATGGTCCAGAACTAACCAATTTTGCTCTGATGGTAAGCTCATAAATGTCCACCTATAATTTTTAAAGTAGTATGATTGATTTTTGCATCAGCATCTTTTAATTCTTGTTCGATTTCACTAGTGCTAGTGTAAGAATCTAAGAATAATACGTGATGAGTGGAAGTTCCTGCAATATTTAAAATTGCTAATTCATCACTTGGTTTGAGTTCTCTTTTATCAATAGTTGCTTTAAATTGTACATATGGTTCATATTCTTCTGGAAGGTCTGCATATTTAAAAATACCGTCCAATGTTGCGACAAACATAATACACCTCTTTGAATATTTATTAGTTTTACATTTCTTATTAATCATATATAAAAGTACTTACGAATTATTCGTACCAATACAAACAAAAAAAATTAATGATAAAAAAAAGTTATCATAATAAATGATAACCCTCCGAAATGTCTTTTCAATGCCTCTAAAAAAATAAAAAAATAAAGGATTAAAAATCCTTAAATTTATTCACCTAATGCTTTTTTGATAGCAGGAGTTGCATCAATTTTTTGAGCATCAAAGGTTAATTCTTCAGCTGATAATCCCATAGCTAATCCGTATAATTGAGCTAAGTGGAATACAGGTAATGCAAAGTCAGTACCGTATTTTTCGTTTACTTCAGTTTGACCTTGGTCAAATTGTAAGTGACAGAATGGACATACGTTAACAATAGCATCTACGCCAGCTTCGGTCATGTGGTCGAGTTTTTCTTTAGTGAAACTAGTAGTTACATCTAAATCTCTGGATCTTAAACCTCCACCAGCACCACAGCACATCATTTTGTCTTTGTAGTCAACTGATTTAGCACCAGTGATTTCTACAAGGTCATCTAAAATAGATGGGTTTTCAGCTTGATCTTCAATACCAATAGTTTTAGTTGGTTTTAAGAAGTGGCAACCGTAGTGAACTGCAACATTTAAGTTTAAAGGTTTTTCGATTAATGAAGCTAATTTTTCGTAACCAACGTCGTCTCTTAAAATTTGAGCGAAGTGTTTTACGTTAATAGTACCTTTGTATTCTCTGCCGATTTCAGCTAAGTTTTTGTTAATTTCAGCTTTTTTCTCTTCGTCTTCTTTTAACATGTGGTTACATTCGAATAAGGAACCGAAACATCCGTTACATTCGGTCATGATGTCTGCACCCATGTCTTCAGCAAGAGTTAAGTTACGAGCTGCAATAGTAGCCCAGGTTTCTTCATCAAAAGAACCAAATACACCAGGAGCAGGACAACAAGATGCTCCTTCCATATCTTTTAATTCAATATCTAAAGCTTCAAATAATTTTCTGGTAGCTTTTTCTACACCAGGATAACGGTTGTTCATAATACAACCTAAGAAGTATGCAATTTCCATATTATAACTCTCCTAATAAATTTATTCTTTTAATCCGCCGGTTGCTTCGTCGTAACCAATTAATTCATCGAAACCAGTGATTTTACATATTTTTTGTACTTCAGCTAATGCTTCTGGATAAGCATGGGTTGTTGGTGGTATTTCTGAAAGACCAATTTTTGCTCTTAATGCTTTGGTAGCATCGTTGATTGGTACACCGTGTCCGGTGTTCATTACAAATACACCAGTCATTTTGTGAGGTTTTGCCATGTAACCTGCATGAGCTGCAATGTTACGTGCTTTTTTGATAATTTCTACGATTTTTACACTTCTAAGACATCTTTCTTGACAAGTGTAACAAGTAGTACACATCCATAAAGCGTCGTCAGTGATAACTTCTTCTTTTAATCCTAATAAACATTTTCTGACGATTTGTCTTACTTTGTATGGAGTTCTTCTTCCAGATGGACAACTACCACTACAGGTACCACATTGGAAACAGTGTTTAACAGTTTCAATACCTGCGTCAATAAATTCAGCAGTGAAATCTGGATCACGGTTACTATCATTTAATAATTCTTTATCAGTCAATAAAGTCATATTATCTCTCTCTTTATCATTTTTGTTTGAATCTTCTTTAACTTCTTCGACGTCTTCTTCAACTACTTCTTCTGGTTCCTCAATAGCTTCAACTTCCTCAGGAACTTCTTCAGCTTCCTCAGCTTCAACAGGTTCCTCAACAGCTTCAACTTCCTCAGGAACTTCTTCCACAATTTCTTCAGCTTCAGTAGTTTCAGCAACTTTTTCTTCAACTAAAGTTTCGACATCCTTTTTAAAAGTTAAACTTTTTTTATCGTCTTCGGACTTAACTGAAATTGATTCAGTTGTTTTAGTTCCAGTAACGATACCGTCATTTAGATTTTGTGAAGATGTACTTTTGACATCATCAGATGTGTTTGATACATCATTACTGATGTCTTTTACTTCTTTATCATTTTCTCCGAATAGAGATTTTAAACGATTTATTATAGACATTGAAAACACACCTCGGATTCATGGGATTAGCACCCTTAAATCCTTAATAATACTCTTAAAAATATGATATATAAAGGTTACTAAATTTTTCATAGGTGTAATCAAAAAGGTTACAGCAGATAAAAAATTTATATTAACCTAAACATTGTAAATATAATATAACAACAAATAGGAAAGACGCAAATGATAAAAAAATTTGAAATAAAATCCCATGACGGACCTGGAAGAATAGGAAAAACAGACGGTAAACTCACCCCAAGAATATTTTATAAAGACGAATTGAATATAGCTCCAAATGAAGGGTCTGCATATAATGTCGATAGGGAAATTGCAGAATTCAACGTTAAAGAAACATTAAAGCTTGCAAAAGAAAATGTGGACACATGCGATATCGCAGTCATTCAGGGATCCAAATACCTGGATTTAAGAATCAAATGTCTAAAAAAATTGGAAGAAATCGGATACAACGGATTCATTATAGCAAACGGAGATGCATTATTAACAAATCCAAGAGATCTTGTTGAGCTAATCGTCAATCTTAAAAAAGAGGCCAAAAAAAGCAGTTATTTCATTTATTCATTTGCGGAATTATCATTTATGCCTATTTTAACATATATGGGAATAGACGGATTTTTATCAGATTCCACAAATTATTACAGCCACCTTAATGTTTTACAAACTCCAACAAAATCCTACGATTTAAACAGCTATCCTATTTATGAAGACATCACCCAGGAAGAACTGGAAAATAAAAATATTGAAAATATGGAATTTGTAATCAAGGAGATTCATGCACACATGAAAAATAAGTCATTGAGAAACCTTGTAGAGGAACGCTCTGGAACTACTCCGCAAAACATCTCAACATTAAAAATATTGGACAGAACCTGCATGGATTACTTGCTGGAATTTACACAGTTATTTTAAATGAATCAATCATATTCTTAAATTCGCGTTCGGATTCTCCTGAAACATCCAGAGTTCTCATTTCAAATATATAAATTACTTTATTTTCAATGAAAACATATGTATGAATATCAAAATTTATTTCAGGAGTGTCCATATTGGCATGAAGCTTGATTGCATCTTTTCCTGCAATTTTTACAAAATCCGAAGAGATTATTACCCCTCCATCATCTGAAATTGCATCTTCCATGAAAATTTTATATCCGTCCAAATCTGTAGCTGTCGGAAACATGACTGCATTAATTAAATTTTCCTCACCTTTGGACAAAGTGGCTACACAATCAGGATTGGACAATATGTCTGCTTTTTCAGCTTCCCATGAATCAGGATATTCGAAAGTAAGTTGGCCAGTGTTAAAAGTTCTCATGAATTAATCCTCTTTTTTTGATGAAACTACAATTGTTTCTGGTTCTTCTTCAATAGTGTCAATATATTTGGAAAATGGTTCTGGAAGTTTTGGCATTACTTCTTTTAGAATTTCAGCGGCATCGAGCTCCAAAGCCTGACCGGAAAGCAAATGTTCAACATCAAAGTCAAAATCAAATGGCTTGAGCAAATCATCAATCGGCACCCTCAGATTAATGTTCTTTTTATTGAGAATCATTTTAAGTGTACTTGTGTTTCTGATTTGTTCGTTCATGTCTTCAACTGTTGCCCTTATATCATATGCTATTGCCTTATTTTTTTCATTGACTTCATGTTTGGATTTTTCTATTGATTTTTCCAAACCTTCAACAAGTGCAACATTTCTGCGATTGATGTTATCTCTTGCTTCATCGATGACTACGTTGATTGCATTTAAAATTGATTTGTTGAGCTCCACATTGTATGCCAGAATCATTTTATTCTTGTAATCCAATTCCTTAAAAATAGCTACTCTTTCATCATCGATTTTGGTAATCTTTTTATTCAATTCATGAATTTCATCTTTTGCTTTTAAAAGTTCTTCCTTATCACTAAGCTGTTCCTTAAGTGAATCAACATCATCAAAAAATGAACCCTTGAGAGTTTGAATCTGTTCTTGTAAAGTTTCAATTAGCTCATCCTTTTCCTGAATGGTCTGATTGAACTCGTTGAGCTTTTCATCTGAAATTTGATTTTCAATTAAATCCTGATAATCCTTTTGAGCCAATACTTTAACTAGTTCATTATCTTCAAAAGGATCTTCTTTTTTAAGACTTACCTGTTTTTGTTGAGATTCTTTTTCAACAACATTACCATCTTTGTCTTTACTATTGTATTTTTTAGTATAAACTCGAACGGTTCTTAATTCTTCATCACTTTCCATTATTAACACCACTCTATAATAATAAATAGTAGAGTTTTATTTAAATAGTTAATGATAAAAAAAGAAAAAAAGAGAAAAATTATTTATCCTCTTTCTCAATCCATAACAACATTGCCTCTTCAATCGCTTTGGAATACCATCCAGTTTTAAATAACATCTTACTTGAGGCCAATCTGCGAAAATTCAAGTCAATGTCATTATTGACACTAATTGTTACGCGTTTGTTTTTAGACATACTTTTAAGTTGTTTAAAGTAGTTAATAAATATATTAGTATTCTTTCAGGTCATTTTAACATGAATAATTAAAAATTAACATTATAAAATAAAAAAACAAATGATTTTAACAGGATTTGTAATTTATTTAAATATATTTCTTCAACATGCCTGTCTGTTGAATTTACGTCAAAATGTGTATTTTCTTTTTAATAAAATCGCTAAAAGATTATGCCAAACCAGTGCCGATAATCTCCTGAGTGACAAAAGTAACATTTTCTACATAGAATACAGCAGGATATTTATTGCCCAAATCATGATTTTCAATTACATCCCCTTCAAAGTGATTGTAAATGTAAACATCAGTTATTCCAGGGTCTTTAGGAATTTTTTCAGCATCCTCAATACTCATTATGACAATTTGATCATTTCCAAAGAAAACACTTTTATTTCCTAATGATTCCATCCACTTTATAGTTTCTACATCACATCCACTATATTTAGGACCAAGCATTGTATCATTAACAAAACGGCTTAACTGAGTATTACCTGAAGAAACATTGAATGACAATCGTTCACCCGATTTATCCATTACATCAGAATTATCAGTTAGATTTAAATTAATCATTATTGACAATGCCACTATAACTATAACCATGGCAATAATTAATTTTTTGTTATCTTTTAAACATGAATTTAGAAAACCTATTAATTTTGCTAAAATGCCCATATACTTATTTTATTTTATGATTAAATAAAATTTCTTTAAAAAAAACAACCAGATAGTTCAGGCTTAAATTAACTTTCAAAAAATCAAATAAAAACATTTATATAATATTAAAATATAAGTATTATACGATGTGAATTGAATTTCATATTTGTACATGACACAATTCAACCATTTTATAATCTCCAAAATGATTAGAATATGTTTCATTTAGGAAGTAGTGGATTAAAACTACTTCCAAAACTCCCCCCTTTTTTACAACAATTTACATATAAATTAAAAATGTGTAACCATATATTTTTTAAAAAAATCGATAGGACTTCTTTTATAAAAATAAACAACATTTTTTCAGAATAAAATAAAAATATTTAAATAGGATTAAAATAAAAATAATAATCGATGTGAAGTATATTTCATATCTTTATGAACATCAGTCAATCATTTTATAATCTCCAAAATGTTACAAAAATGTTCGAAATCTCGGAAGTAGGAAGACACTACTTCCCAACTCCCCCTTTTTTTAAATTAAACATCATCAAGAATGCTTGGGTCCGCTCCGGCAATTTCTACCAAATATTCTGCTTCGACAATGTGAAGCTTGGACGGAATTACAATACAGTGAAGAGGTCCGCCGAAATCAAAATCAATCAACTGCTTAATTTTACCCGCCTTGACACAAACATCCTTGGAACCGACACGGGCAATTCCCATTGCCAATGTGTCTTCATCAATCAAACCTTCATGGTCAAGATTATCCTTAATGTTCATAAGATATTCCAAACCCTGATTGACAGTCATATAACGGTCCTTATGAGCTTGAATATCCAGTAAAACTAAAGTATGCAAATCCATTTTAAGATTTTCTTCAATGGCTTCATAAGGGGATTTCGGATAAAAATTATAGTCCGGGAAAGGAATGGTTGTTACCTTACCGAATTTATATCCCTGAAGACCTGAAATTGCAGGTGCTGAAGATAAAATTGAGGAGCCGTGAATAACCTCATAATCAATTCCCTTCTTAGAGCACTGCACTAAAAAATCACTATGAGTTGTTGCAATCAAAGGATCGCCCCCGGTAATCAAAGCAACATCTAAGCTTTTTGCCTCTTCGATAAATTTATGTTCTTCTTCAACTTCATTTCTAACCAAAACTTCAATTTCCTTACCGATCAATTCTTCAATAGCTTCAAAACTGGACCCGAATAATCTTGAAGTAAAAAACTCAGCATAAATTTTATCAACATTTTTTAAACATTCTAAACCTTTAAGAGATATATCTTTCTCATCAAATAATCCTAAACCCACTAAATAAAACATATAAATTATATAAGAATTTAAACATAATAAATGTTATGAAATGCGTAAAAGTTCCATTAAAACAATTAAATGACACCCGTTTAAAACTAATGGAAATCGGTCAAATGAATATGGACTATAAAATTAAAGCAGCTGATGATTACGGTTATATTCCATTAAATGGAGATGTCGAGGGTTATGAAATTGTAGATATTGAATTAGAACCTATGAAAAAAGTTCCCCACAATTTTTCTGAAATACTTAAAGATGAGTTAACACCTGAGGAAATAGAAAATTTAAGAACATCCTTTGATACAATTGGAGACATTGTTATTTTAGAGATTCCTGATGATTTATTATCCAAAAAACAAATAATAGGTGAAGCCGCACTTAAATTCACTAAAAAACAAGCCATTTACATGAAAAATAGTGCAATTAAAGGAACAATACGCATTAGAGATTTGGAATTTTTAGCGGGAACAGATGATTCAATAACCATTCACAAGGAACATGGAGTAAGGCTGAAATTGGACGTTAAAGAAGTATACTTTTCACCAAGACTTGCAACCGAAAGAATTCGTGTAAGCAATAGCGTAAAAGATGGTGAAAAAATACTTGACATGTTCTGTGGAATCGGACCATTTCCTATTTTAATAGCTAAAAATCATGATGTGGACATAACAGCAGTTGACATTAATGAAGCCGCAATAAAATATTTAAATGAAAATATCAAACTTAACAAATTAAAAGGTACTGTCAAAACATATTGTGGTGATGTGAGACAGGTCAGCGAATCATTTAATTGCAAGTTCGACAGGATTATCATGAACCTTCCAGGTCTTGCATACACTTTCCTTGATGTTGCTGTTAATTTAATTGAAGATGGTGGAATAATTAATTATTATGAGTTCTCAGATTCATATGAACAGGGAATAAAACGATTAACTCATGCAGTTAGTAAAGCCGGAAAAGAAGTTGAAATTATAAACACCCGTAAAGTTAAATCAACATCCCCCGGAGAGTGGCATGTTGCAATCGACGGAAAAGTCAAAGGCTAAATCCTATTCAATTTAGACAATATTTTTAATATGTGGAACTTGAATTTTAATGTTTATTAAATCCGCATTAACTCATCAAAGCTAAAAAAAATATTAAATTAAATATTAACAACAATTATGTTAATGTAAAAAAAAGAAAGAAAGAAAAAAATTCTTTCAAAATTAGAACTGGATTCTGTTACCAGTCCAATCGTCATCATCATTGAAAGCATCAGCTTTCTTTTCATCTTCGATATATTGTTCAATATCCCTATATAATTTAACTCTGAATATATCCGGATAAGCGATATATAACATGTCTCCATTTGCACTGGTTTCTTTCATATAGGTTTCTTCAAACTCAATGATGCAATCGGTATCTTTATTAAAATGATGAACTTCATTTGCACATAAAATTTTAAAATGTACAAAATCATCTTTTAATAATTCTTTAACTAAATCCTTGATTAAAGGTGGGTAATTTGTTGCCTTGCTACTTTTTATCTCCATTATATCTCCTCAAAACATTGCACTTTGAAATTTATGTCATTACTCCACGTAATTTTCATCAAAAAACTTAAAATAATTCAAGTCCTCGATGGGCTTGTTGTAGAAATGTTATATACTATTTTAAATTTTATTGTTTAAATACTTAACATGACACATTTTAGATTGGGTCAATTATTCCTTTTTCAGTAATAATTCCGGTAATTAACTCCTTTGGAGTTATATCAAATGCAGGATTTATAACCTCTGTTCCTTCAGGACAAATTCTAGCTCCACCATAGTATCTTACTTCATCACCGTCACGTTCTTCAATAACAGTATCAAAAATTGATATTTCATTATCAAAAGTAGAATACGGAGCAGCCACATAAAATGGAATATCATGATGCTTTGCTGCAAGAGCGACCATAAATGATCCAACTTTGTTAACAACACCACCTTTTGCAATCCTATCTGCACCAATGACAACTTTATCAATCATTCCCTGAGACATCAAGTATCCTGATGCAACATCAGGTATTAACTTAACCGGAATGTTTTCCTGCTGCATTTCCCAAACACTTAAGCTTGCACCCTGTCCACGTGGACGGGTTTCATCACATATTACATTAATGTTCTTTCCAGCATCCCTTGCTGCTCTAAAAACACCCAATGCAGTTCCATAATCAACACAGGCCAAAGCACCAGCATTGCAATGAGTTAAAACTGTGTCACCATCATCAATTATTTCGGCACCGTACTTTCCAATAGCTCTATTGGTGGCCATATCCTCTTCATACATTTTTAAAGCTTCACTGAGAGCATCTTCATTGCTGTTCAATACTCTATCAACAGCCCAGAATAAGTTCACAGCTGTTGGTCTTGCAGCTTTAACTTCTTTGGCCGCCATTTGTAAATCAACACCTTCCAAATCAGCAAGTGCCATTGCAAAACCTGCAGCCACACCAATAGCCGGAGCGCCTCGAACAGTCATATTTTTAATTGCTACAATAACGTCCCGATAATTATCACACCAAACATAGGTTAACTCATCGGGAAGTTTTCTTTGGTCAATAAGTTTTAGTTTATTATCTTCCCATTCAAGTGTTTTCATATTAACACCTTTAAAAAAAATAGAATAATAAAAAAAGCATAATTAAATGTTAGTTTCTAATTTTGTTTATTGCTTTGAGCATTTTTTTATAATTATGCTTTTTTTGAAAATATCCTCACGGATTGATTAGAGACGTATTATTAAATACATCTATTATTAACTTATCTATTACTCATTTATAAATTTATACATTTTTAGTATTGCCAAATTCATGCATTTTCTGTCATGATTGGCACTACTTGTTTTTTACGGGAGACAACACCTTCAAGCAATGCAGTGTTATCTTCTAATTTTACGCCGTATGCTTTTTCAACAAGACCAGAATCTTTACCTAAAACAATAACTTGGGAATTACTGTTTACAATGTCAGTTATCAATAACATGAACAAATCTAATTCTTCGTCTTCGATAATTTTTTCGATTCCTGCTTCCAAATCATCTTTCATTGCCATTACATCAGAAATATCTGCGGTATTTACCTGGTTGACAATTGATTTTACATCTTTAAAGTCAATTTGTTTTGCATCTAATGCTAAAATTTCTTCAATAGTGAAACTGCTTAAATCAGTTCCGGCTTTAAGCATTTCTAAACCGTATTCTTCAGCATCAACTTCAGCGATTTTAGCAAGTTTTTCAACAGCTTTAATATCATCATCAGTTGTTGTTGGAGATTTTAAAAGTAAAGTGTCAGATATAATAGCTGACAGCATTAAGGTAGCTATTTCTTTTGTAATTTCAACACCATTTTCTTCATATAATTTGCATAAAATAGTTTCGGTACAACCTACCGGTTCAAACCTTAAAAATAAAGGATAAGAAGTTTCCAAAGCTAATTTATGATGGTCAACAATTTTTAAAATATTTACATTTTCTAAATTGTCTATGGATTCTGCAGGAGAATTGTGATCTACCAAAATAACGTTTGCACCATCTTCAATACTTTCTAAAAGTTCAGGTGCTTCAATATCTAAATAATTTAAAATGAATTCAGTTTCTTTATTAATATTTCCTAATCTGTAAGCTTGAGCTTCAGAATTTCCTAATTCTTTTTCTAAATTAGCCATAACAATACTTGATGTTATAGTATCACTATCAGGACTTTTATGTCCAAAAACATAAGTTTTAACCATATTATCGTTTCCTTTTTTCATAAATTTATAAAATTAATATCAATATCAGTTATTAATTTATCTTTTTCATCAATAATTAATATTGCTATTGAAGCATTTTTACCCCCTGCACTTCCAGGATTAAATAACACCCATCATCAATTATTTCATTGGAACTTTGCAATTGTGGTGTAACAAGAACGTCCGCTTCAAGTCTGCGAATTAAATTAATGAAAAATAAATGTTTAAAAAAAAAAATAGAATTTAGTAATGACTTTGTGGAGTCATTCCTAAATGATGATCTTCGCTTTTTTTACCAGGTATTCCGTAAGCATCTGCTCTGCATTGAGTGCATGCTCTAAATACAGGTATGATTTCTTCCACTTGTTCTCTGACACTTTCCATCATTGAACAGTCCGGACGGGAATAATGTTTCATTTTAGCTAAAGGAATTAACGGCAAAATGTTCATTAAAGAAGCGCCTCTTTTTTTAACCTCTTTAGCGATTTCAACAATGTGTTCATCATTAAGTCCCGGAATTAATACTGAGTTAACTTTAACTACTATACCGTTTGCAGCTGCTTTTTCAACACCGTCTAACTGGTTTTTAATTAATATTTTTACTGCATCATATCCTTTGTAGATTTTTCCTTCATATTTAATGAATGAATAAATATCTACTGCAATATCTGGGTCAATTGCATTTATTGTTACAGTAACAGAATTTACTCCGAGTTCTGCAAGTCTATCTGCATATTTTGGAAGTAAAAGTCCATTTGTACTCATACATTTAATTAAATCAGGCTGTTCCTCTGCTAATTTTTCAAAGAACTTGAATGTTTCTTCATTAGCAAGGGAGTCACCAGGTCCTGCAACTCCAACAACAGAAATAGGACCTTCTGCAGTTACATCATTAACATGTTTAATTGCAGCATCGGCATCCATTACACAACTTGCCACACCTGGCCTGTCCTCTTCATTGTTAATGTCCCTTGTACAAAAGTTACAAAAGATGTTACATTTAGGTGCAACAGGCACGTGTGCTCTACCGACTTTATCATGCATTTTTTCATTAAAACATGGATGTGCTTTTGTTATATGTGCAAATCTTGAGCCTTTATGTTCAGCCATACTATCACTTCTCCAATATATAACTCCTGTTATTTTGTATTGATACGAACAAATATTTAAATTTTTCTATTTAATTTTCCAACTCAGATATATATTCCTTAGCTTTTTCAATCCATGCATCAGCAATTAATTCATCAGTTGCCACTACAGTAACAATATTTTCAGTGGACATGTCCTTAATAATTTTAAATCCTTCAGGCAATATCCTGAATATTGCATCATATATTCTTCTTTGCAGATTGGAGTGAGGGTCATCAATTACTAAAGTTTTTAAATCAACATGGTCACCATCAATTTCAAGTTGATACCTATTAGGCTGATAAATCTCTTCCCTTGAAAATCTTTTCCAAAGCTGTTTTAAGATATTCGGAAGATAATTTTCATTATCAACAATTATACGAGTAACATCATTCTCTTTAACATAGCTAAGATTGGCAACATCTTCAAAAGTAACTACCCTTGAAGTTTTTTTCATTTTAATAGCTAAGATAAATACAGGATCATCAGGATTGACATAAGCTCTTAAATCATCTACAGCAGCTCCAAGAACCAAATCCTGAAATATCTGTTTAATGATGATTTCATAAACTTCTGCACCTCTTTCATCGTAGCATTCTACTAACATCTAAATCAAATCCTTAAATTTATTTGTTATCTTGTCTGTGTCCCATTCCAGATACTAAAAGAGCTGCTCCAACAGCACCGATATGTTGTGAATATTCAGGAACAATAACTTCGATTCCACCTAAAGTTTCACTTACAGCTTCAACAAGACCTGAAATCAAACTTGTTCCACCTACCTGAATTAAAGGTTCACGAATATCAATTTCCTGAAGTTGCTGTTCATAAACCTGTTCAGATACTGAGTGACATGCAGCTGCTGCAACATCAGCTTTAGAACCTCCAGCCGCAAGAGTGGTAACGAGGTCCTGAATACCGAATACAATACAGTAAGAGTTCAACATTGCTTTTCTCCAATCACCCTGGACCGCTAAAGGACCTAATTCAGTGATGTCCACATCCAATCTACGGGAAGTCATATCCAGGAATCTTCCAGATGCACCTGCACAGATACCACCCATAGTAAAGTTATCAGGAATACCGTTGTTTACAGTAATTACCTTGTTATCCATACCACCGATATCTAATACGGTAGCTTCTCCTTTTTGACAGTCTGCAAGATATACTGCACCTTTTGCATTAACGGACAATTCTTCTTGAATGAGTTCTGCTCCGAATTCCTGACCCATGGTGAATCTACCGTAACCGGTGGTTCCAATTCCATCCAAGTCATCCCAGCCGTAATCGGTTTGACCGAATGCTTCTGCAGCTGCGGTTTTTGCAGACTCAATGATGTCTTTAGTGGATGTCCAACCGGTTCCTATAACCTGATTGTTTTCCATAAGCACAGCTTTGGTAGTTGTTGAACCTGAATCTAAACCAAGAGTAAGTCCTTCTTGTTTTTCACGAGCAAGAATACTTCTACGAGTAACGGTAGTAGCCAACGCTTCCATACGGATGAACAATTCATCAGCTTTTGTCCTTTCAGTAAATGAATATGTAACTACTGGAATACGGGTATTATTTTGAATGAAACGTCTGACTTCATTTCTGACCAGTGCCGCTTCAGCACATCTGAAACAAGTTGCAATAAATACTGCATCAGGTTTGCATCTGCCTTCAACAATAGCCATAGCTCTTGCAATCATTAATTTTAAACTTGAACTTTGAGCTGAAAATCCGAATTTTTCATAGGATTCGTCAATGTAATCTAAGTCGATTTCAGGAAGAATAATTTCAGCACCGAACTTGTTTGCTGCTTTTTCAATTTCCTTTTGAATTCCACTATATTCTGTTCCGCATGAAACTAAAGCAATTTTAACCATTATTATTCCTCCCCTATAGTTTCTTCTAGTGAATCTACAAATTCATTGATTTCATTCACCATCACATATGTTTCATCTTGATTAGTAGGATATGTAAGTTCCAATACTGGAATGCCCTTATTTCTTAGTAAGAAGATTGATAATTCATTGGTCCTTGCACAACCAATACAACCGAATCCATAAGGAGCACCATCAACAACTATTGCTGCTTCCGCTTCATCTATAAGAGGTCCGATAATAGCCATTCTTCCACGAACACCGGATGGAACCTCAATAGCTGCATATTTAAGACCTTTAATTGGGTCTTCTTCAGTAATGTTCATTGGTGGAGAATCAATCTCCGGATCTTTAATTTTTTGTCTAATTTGTTTTTGTAAAACTAAAGGAGTGTGACCTCTTCTTTCAAGTAAATCTGCCAAAATTAATGAATTTGGAGGATAAACTGCAATTTTAACCATATTTTCACCCATACTATTTATTTTCTAAACATTCATCCATAATTTTTTTAAATTCGTCAACGTCAATTGGTTTTTTCTCTTCAATTTCCACATCTTTAGGATTTTCTAAAGCTTCAGCAACAAAACCAAGTATCCTGTATTCCTTTTCCATTTGATGGAATCCTTCCCTTGGTCCAAATCTATGACCTCTGCATCTTCTAGGATCCCCTGGAGCAAAACCTCTTTCTTTTGTGAAAATGTGGTTTGGGTCTAATTTTCTTATTTCTTCAATAGCTTTATAAACATCTTCACTTTTTCCACTGATCATAGACCCGTAACAAGTGTTTTTTATTGTAAGAGGTAAACCAAGCATATGAAATTCACTCACAATCTCTTGTTCGCTTACATGAGCTCCAGGCCCGATAAAAATCATACGAGTAATTACATCAGGGTCCCAGTCTTCTTTACCCAACTCAGGACTCATTGTTAGATTCTGTGACATACACTACAACTCCTTCTTTTAATTTTTCAAGAGCATCATAATCTGAAACAATATCTCCAATAATGTTTGTCGCTTCAAAGCTTTCTGCAGTAGGACCGAATTCTGAATTGTCTTCAAATCTTATACCTATTAATCCTGCACTCTTTGAAGCCATATTGGTAATACCGATTTGACCTCTTATAACATTTTCTACAGGGTTATTTTCAGGAACTAAACCTTTAGCAGCTTTCTTATCTCCTTCAAAAATAACAATATGCATTCCAGGTACTGCAAAGTGGACTTTTATTTGTCCTATAGGATTTTCTAAAAGACCTGATAAACGTTTGAAATACTTAACAGACCTTGGAGCATTATCTACAAACTTAATCTTACATAAATCATCTTTACTGATGGATTTTGTAATTACCTGACCTTCTTTTAAGATATCAATTGTATGTTTTGGAGATTGCTCGACAACAATTGCATCATCATCAACAATTCCATCAATTAAATGTTCAACTCCTGCTTGAGATAAAATCTCTGTAGCTTCACTTTGAGTTTTATTTAATAACATTAATCTTTGTCTTTCTGATTTAACAGTTATGAAATCATTTTCTTTCGCAATGTCAATGATTTCCATACCCTTGATTATTTTTCCAACAGTAGTGTGAGATGGAGTTAAAACCCTATTTTCACGATATATGAATAGTTTTCCAACACCAACACCAGTGTTCCTGACTGTAATTGTTCCTCTGTGTCTTTGAGTAGTATCTTCCTTAGGTTTTTCAATACCTTCAAGATCATAAAAACCGATGAAAGATTCACTGTCATAAGAAACTTTAATTCTACCGTCTTTAATTAATGAAAACAAATGTTCGACACAAACAGGAGAATCATCATCAATATCAAATGAGATGTAGGTAAATAATTCGTTACCTTCTTCAAGTACAGTACTTAAATCTGATACGGCGGCCATATCTGTAGTTGTACTTCTTTCGATAATCGGTTCGATTCCTGTTACTTTATCGTCATCAGTAAGGTTTTCCAAAGTTTTTTTACCACCAATAACACGAGCAAAAATACCTTTATTGAATGGAGGTACACTGTAAACATTAGTGGTATTTTCTTTAAGTATAATCAAATGAGTAGACTCATTACTAAAACTAGATAAACTTAAAACAACATCTCCTTCAAAATATTTATATTCCTCAGAAGTTGGTTCCAAATCAGTTACAATAGGTCCGATAGCCACTTCGGTTGAAGTAGACCACCTGATATCCAAGTCGACAAAATCTTCATATTGATTTTTCCATACATCAACTAAAGGTTTTGCTTCTTCAGATTCACTTAATTGAATGATTATAGAACCTGCATTAGTTTTAATTTTATACTTGTTTATATTTTTTTCAAGTTCCTTTTTTCCTTTAATCAGACAAACAATACTACCAGGAGTATATGGGGCATTAGTTTCGTCAATTACATCTTGAATTGTTGAAGCATCAGCCACATCTATTTCTTCTCCATTAATTTTAATTAACATACAATCTCCTAATAAGAATTTTTAATATTATATATTTATAATCTTTTTATATATTAA
This sequence comes from Methanobrevibacter sp., assembly GCF_015062935.1. NCBI lineage: Archaea > Methanobacteriati > Methanobacteriota > Methanobacteria > Methanobacteriales > Methanobacteriaceae > Methanobrevibacter > Methanobrevibacter sp. Next base: position 18,349 of record NZ_SUTM01000008.1, read on the forward strand.
AATTATTGAATTGCAAAAACTATATTTACACAAACTTATAACAACAATATATAGGAGGAAAATTATGGCACTAAACAAAAAACATATCTTTTCATTAATATTGATTTTGATTCTTGCAGCCAGTGCAGTTTCAATTGTTAATGCATACACCGGAACTGGATTTTCACACAACATTCCAAGTTCAAAATACTCAGATATGTCTGCATCAGATATCTTAAGCCAGTACAGTGATACCGAATGCCACGTTGAAGAAACAGGAATATGCACCACAGTGGTTGACGGAGACACCATTTACTTAGACAATGGTGAAAAAATACGTTTTGTTGGTGTAAACACACCCGAAAGAGGTGTAGAAGGATATATTGCATCTAAAAATTTTGTTCAGAAATTGTGTCTTGGAAAAGAAGTGGGAATTGACATTGACGATTCAAAACATTCAGACAAATACGGAAGAACATTAGGCGTCGTTATTGTTGATGGTAAAAATGTCAATGAAATGCTTTTAAAAGAAGGCCTTGCTGAGATAATGTACATGCCACCTAGTGAATTTTACCCCTATGACTGGGCAAATGGCGATACCCATGTGGCAAGCACACACACTACATCTTTATCAAGCAGTTCTTCAGGTGACAGTTCCTCTTCAAGCTCAACCGGATCTGGAAGCTATGTTGCCAATGCAAATACTGGAAAATTCCATGTTGCAAGCTGCAGCAGCGTAGATAAAATGTCTGAAGGAAATAAAGTGTATTTATCAAGCAGAGATGACGCAATTAACCAAGGATATGTGCCTTGCAAAAGGTGTAATCCTTAATTTTTTCTTTTTTTAATTTAATTTATTTAATTCATTGAGCTCTTTTTCAATTCTGCTCAAGTCATTGCTGTTTCTGGCAATGTTTGAATATAATAATCCCAAAGAATAGTTACCGATACTTTCCAATATCGGAAGGACAACACCAATGTATATCAACAGTCCAACATACGGGATTGCTATTATCCATGAAGATACAACTGAAACGACAATCATCAAAATAGCCATAATTATTAACCATTTGATAATATTGAAAATACCGATATTTCTTATATCGCTTAAAACCCTATTGATTTTTAAAGCTTCAGTTAAACTATCCAAATAAGCCAATCTCGCTTTAGCGAAAAACAAAAGTACTTCAAATATAATATAGACAACAAGCACCAGAAGGAGAACCATTCCAAATGCCAGTATAAAGCTAGGGATTTTAAATTCATATAGCATATTCAGACTTGACATGCCCACAGTGGATAGGCTAATGAAAAATACCAGAGCCGGAACAATCATATAGGCCATTCTCAAGACCCATAACCTGATAGAATCATAAATTGTATTTCCAAAAGTTAATGAAGGAAACACTGCCGATTCGTGTATACCTATACGAACCATGGAAAACAGATATCCCGGCACAAAGAGAATAAATATAAAAAATGCAATAAATCCGCAGATTAAGATATACCTGTTATCCAATACCATACCAATTGGGATGAGGGCAACCAGAACAAACAGCATGAAAAGAATAGGTAATTTCTTGATATTTCTAAAAGGATATTTCAATGAATTTGATACTATTTTGCCTACATCCATAAAATCACGTTATTTAAATATAAACACAGGATTTTTATCCTGATTAAAGACTTCTGCCTGTTCGTCCTTATAATTTAATAAAAGACAATTGGAATCATTTACTTCGCCAACAACGGCTGATTCGATTGAATATTTGGATAAATATTCTTTAATATAATCGCATTTATCCTCACTGGCTGTGAATACGAATCCTGAACCTGGATATGATCTTAGCCAATCAACCCATTCAACATTCTCATTTCTTGGAATTTTTTCCAAATCGACTACCGCTCCTTTATCTGATGTTTCTAAAAGCATCTCTAAAGTTCCTAAAATTCCAGGATTGGAAATGTCTTTTCCGGATTTAATGTAATCATGCTCTGCCAAATATTGGACAGCTGTGATTTGGTCTTGAACCAGTTGTGCATCTTTATCATATGTTGTATCCCAGTTTAGGCTAAACATTTCATGAGGTTTTCCGTCAAGGTCAATTGCAACGATTACCTTGTCACCTGCCTCAGCTCCAAAACTTGTGATGATTTTATCTTTTTGAGCAATGCCCACAATAGCTACGCCCAATGAATCAACTTCACCGTCGGGATGCAAATGCCCGCCAACCATCGGAACACCGAATTTCAGACATCCGTCCTTAATTCCATTCAGTAAATCTTCATAAATCTCATCATTACTTATAGACATTATGTTTACCATTGCCAACGGTTTTCCACCCATTGCAGCAATATCATTTACATTTACTAAAACAGAACAGTAACCTGCCCAGTAAGGATTTACATTCATGATATCGCCCCAGATACCGTCAGCCGCTATCAGCATTACCTGATTATTTCCAATATCTATAGCTGAGGCATCATCACCAATGTCAATGACAACATTTCCTGAAACATTATATGACTCCTTTAAAAGAGAAATTACATTATCAATTGAGCTTTTACGTGATACGCCCTTAAACTCCTGAATTGATTTGACAAGATTTTTAAAATCCAAGATTACACTTCCTAGTTTAATTAATATAATTAATTTTGTATTTGCAATTTATATTATTTATTATTTCAATGATATTGTCCCTAACTTCATCAATATCTGAATAATCAAAGGTTTCCTGTTTGTCACCAAACATTATCCTTTTAATATCTTTACCGCAGACATCATCAAAACCACTTTCAACTTCAAAGATTACAGAATTTTTAACCTTAAATCCATCTTCTACAACCTTGTCCAAATCACCATCAGTTATGCCAATTACAGGTATATCAAAACGATACAAAATATCAGAAGATATCAAAGTTGTATCATCACCAATTGTAATTACCAGACTGGAATCTCTGAATTTATAAACATCTTCACCTGCATGGTCTAAAAAGGTAACTTTAAATTCTTGTGATTTGTCATTTGAAATCACACGAGGCTTAACCTTAGCATGACGTAAAAGCCCGGTTTTAATAATTGCCCTGTCTAAATCGACTTCACCCAATTTTTCCAGACCGTGCTGTTTAAGCTCTCCTCCAATGATGTCGACAATATGATTGTCACGTGCTATAAGTGTTAATTTATCTGAATTGGTTTTTCCAATGACAACGCTGTTGACCATGATGTTCTCACCAGGACTTACACCATGAACAATTCTTTGATTTAGACCTGCATCATCCTGTTTAATATGATTGTTATAAACCTCTTCAGGCATGACAACATTCAAATCCAATTCATGAGACAATTCATTGACTATATCAAGATCATTATTCCATGGTATTATACTTCCGTCCTTTTCGCCAGGCCTTTCAATCTGAATAACAGGAATATTATTATCATCAATTTTTTCAACGAAATGATTATAGACCTTATAACCAAATACCTGTCCTGTCACATCAGATTTTCCATAGTTCAACAAGAATATTACATCAACATTGTCATCATAGAAAATCTTTAATGAATCACTTGGAACCAATTTACGGGAAATGTCTATTAAATTCTCCAAACTGGCGTCAATAACTGCAGTTCGACCCATTGTTCCACCAAGCCTGACTGAAACATCCCCATAATGTTCTAGCAACTTAATTAATTTTAATGCATAACCCGAATCTATTATATTTGGACCGTGAACTACTATTCCAATTCTCATCTGTTCACCTTAATTCTTTTTTTATAAATTTTAGAGCCACAAATTTCACAATCATCAAAAGGATAATCTTCATCAAATTCTTTTTTACATCCTTCACATACTTTCTTCCAATTATAAATTCCTTTAATTCCTTCTGTGATGACACCTGAAAAAGGAATGTTCATGATTTTTAGAGTATTTTGTATAGTATAATCATCAGTAATGACTTTAACATTTTCACCATTACTTGACAACATATATGCAAGTGCAATTAATTTTTTATCAGGAAGGGATAACCTTAAAATATCACCACTTTCATAGATAATATCGTTAACACACATTGTATACTGTTCTGGAATATCTTCTATGGTCAATAAACCATCATTCAGGGCAGCATCAAACTTCAAACGGGATTCAAAATCCTTAATTTCAGCAGTGATTTCAGGAACAGTGAAATTATTATCAGAAGTCAGCTGAAACCCGTTTATGAATGCAGATGCATCAAGCACATAACATGTTTTCATGCTTGATATTATAACTTTAAAAACTAATAAATCTTGGCAATGCAAAAAAATATTCAAAAGTTTGGGATAAGTTTGGAATAAGTTTGGGAAAGGTTTGGGATAAGTTTGGAATAAGATTGGAATAAGCTTGGAATAAGTTTTGGACAAGTTTGGAATAATCTATTTAAATTTGGATAACAAAATGACTTATTACCGATAAATTCTCGACACATTTCAAGAATTTTCAGGAAAGCAAAAAAATGGAGGAACAAAAAAATGTACTCACAAAATGAAATCAATAGCGACATAAGATTTCTTGCAAAATCAGAAATCCGCTTAAAAATTCTTAGTGAACTAGATACTTACCCAGACAATGTTCGTGGACTTGTAAAAAGAACAGAAATAACCTACAGTTCCATATCAAGTAATGTGAACAAATTAGAAGAGAATAACTACATTAAAAAAATCAAGAATAAATATCACATCAACCCTATGGGAAAAATCTATTTCAATACACTGATGGAATTTAAACATAGTGTTGACATCATCAATGATTTTAACTCATTTTGGTATAAGCATGACCTAAATCAGCTCAGCATTGACGCTGTGAAAAATATAACCGATTTAAAAGATTCCCAATTAATTGAAACCACACCTTTAGACATATACAAAACACACAATACCATAAAAAAACAATTGATTGAATCTACAAATGTTAAAGCAATATTTCCTTACCTTCATCCGGAATATCCTGAACTGATTGAGGAAATTCTGAAAAATGGAGGATCAATCGAATTGATTGTTCCAAAAAACATAATGAAAGCGTTGATGGAACCAATCGACAAGGATTTGAAAAACGATGCAATTAAAAATGACAAATTAAAATTATATTCTGCATCCAATGATTTGCATTTGTATCTTACCATATGCGATGAAAAAATGAGCTTAGGATTATTCAAAAATGATGACAGCTTCGACCAGAACAGAATACTGATTTCACAAGATTCCAAATCTTATCAATGGGCTGACGAACTATTCAACCACATGAAACACAGGGTGATAAAATGACCCGACTAGAAACAAAACAAGAATTAAACAGGGAGTACAGGGACATCAAATATATTTTAACATCAGGAATGCGTACAAAACTACTCCTATCATTATACAACATTCCAAAAAATTTAGATGACTTGAGGAGGGACCTGACAAAGCCCTCCGCAACAATTCTTCACGGGCTCAAAGAATTAGAAACAATAAATCTTGTCAAAAAGGCCCATAAATGCTATGAGCTAACTTCAAATGGGTACCTTTTGACAACAAACATGATAAAACTAATCGAAAACTGGTACGCTTTGGGCAAAAGTGAACACTTCTGGGACGACCATGATTTATCAGATCTCCCGGAAGATGTTTTGAAAAATGTTTACCTTTTAAAAGATGCAAACTACATCAATTCAACAACTAGCGATTTATCACTAGCATTTAACCAGTACATCAAGTCAATTTCAAAATCTTCAGAACTTCGCATAATACTGCCAATATATTCTGAAAATCATTTTAAGCATATTATCGATCTTTTAAACAATGGTAAATTAGAGAAACTAGAATTAATAATTAGTGAAGAAATTTTTAATTCTATTAGCTGTAATGAACTATTTAAAGAAAAACTAATAGATAACATGAATGTTAAAATAACAGTAATTAAAAGGAGGATAAAAATATTCCTAACCTACTCTAAAGAATTCATGTCACTGACATTGTTCTTTAAAGACGGGCACTATGATGATTCTCAGATTTTAATTGCAGAAGACGAAAATGCTAAAAAATGGGCTTCATCATTATGGAATAAATATAGAAAAAATTATGACACAATGGAGCAGCACTACGTTTCATAAAGATCTATTCAATATTTTAATTGGAAGGCCTGGTGGAAATACTTCCATGATAATATTGGATGAAATTCTGAAGAAACCACAAAATGCCAATCAACTTGCAAGAGCATTAGGATATGATTACAAAACTATCAGATACCACCTAAAGATTTTTTGTAATCACAACTATGTTGAAAAAGAAAAATTAAATAGTTATACATATTACTTCCCAAGCGAAAAATTAATTAAAAACTTGGATGAATATAAACTAATTAAAGAAAATTATTCAAAATTAGTTGACGGGTAATGATTATGAGTGAAACTTCTAAACAACATAAAAAAGAAGCATCCCATGACATTATTTGTGGTATAATAACTCTCAGCGACAGCAGAAAATCAGAAAAGTTAGATTTGTCCGGCCAATATCTGGCTGAAGAAATTGAATCTAGATACACATTAAAATCTAGAAACCTAATTCCTGATGAAAAAGACGAACTAATCAAATCTATTGAAGCTATGATCGCTGATGAAATCGATGTTATTATAACAAATGGTGGAACTGGTCTTGATTCAAGAGATATAACTGTTGAAACTGTGGAATCACTTTTCGACAAAAAATTAGATGGATTTGGTGAAATATTTAGATCAATATCCTATAATGAAATAGGCGCAGCTGCACTTCTTTCTAGAGCAACTGCAGGAATTTATAAAAAAACTTTAATATTTTCCATGCCTGGTTCACCCAATGCAGTGAAAACCGCATTAGGAATAATCATTGATGAACTACCACATATAGTCCACCACGTTAAAAAATAAAATTATTTTTTTATTTTTTTCTTTTTTTAATCAAAAAATTCATTAACAATTATTAATGGTTCTAATTTTATACCTGCTTTTTCAAATTCTTCGATAGCACCTTCCTGCCTATCTACAACAACAAAAGCCCTTTTTACATTACCACCATTATCCTGAATAGCTTTGATTGCCTTTAATAATGATCCACCAGTAGTTGAAACATCCTCAACGACAACAACATTGTCACCCTCATTCAATTCGCCTTCAATGAGTTTGGAAGTTCCATACCCTTTCTTTTCTTTTCTAATCATTAAAAGAGGTAATTTTGATTCGAGTGAAACGGCAGTTGCTATCGGAACGGCACCCAAAGCAGGACCTGCAACTTTATCGATATCATCATCCTTAATCTTTTCAGTGATTAGTTTGGAGATTGTTGACAATATTTCAGGTTCTGTAATTGCCTTTTTCATGTTAATATAATAGTTACTTTTTTTGCCTGAGGATAATGTAAAGTCCCCTTCAAGGAAAACTTCATTTTCCTTTAATAAATCAATTAAATATTCTTTGGAAGTCATTAGATATCATCTACGCCTTTAAGTAAAATTTTATCTCCAATTACTTTTACAAGTTCCATCGGAACTACATCTTCACTGGATTTAATCTGTTCTGAAAATCCTGTTTTTTTAACTACCAAATCAGTGAGTTCAAATGTATCCTTATCAAATACCACGTCAATGACTTTTCCGGCAATCTGAATATCAGCATCTAAAACTTCTTTACCAAATAATTCATCTTTTATTCTCATGGTGTCACCTATGATTAATATTGTACAATCAATTTTAAATAGATTACTTTAATTTCGCTAAAAATTGATTACACAATAGCAAATTGTATTAATTACATACAACATACTAACAACACTGAAATTAAGGTGAATGTATGGAAGAGGAATATTATACAGTATCTCAAATAAACGCCTACATTAACAGAAAGCTAAAAATGGACCGCAATTTAAAAAATATTTATATTAGAGGAGAACTCTCCAATTACAAGGATTCATTCAGCGGACATAGCTATTTTACATTAAAGGATGAAAAATCCCAGATAGACGGAGTGATGTTTAAAGGAAATAAAGACAGATTCCTGAAATTTGAACCCAAAGATGGGATGAAAGTAATCATTAAAGGTAAAATCGAAGTTTACGAAAAAACAGGAAAATATCAGTTGTATGCAACTAGAATCACAGAAGACGGAATTGGAAATTTGCATATAGCATTTGAACAGCTGAAGAAAAACCTTGCAAAGGAAGGCTTATTTGATGATGCCCATAAGAAAAGCATACCGAAATATCCTAAAAGAATCGGTGTCGTAACTGCTGAAACAGGAGCTGCAATAAGAGATATCATCACCACAATCAAGAGAAGATATCCCATTTGTGAAATTTTAGTATTTCCAACACTGGTTCAAGGAGACCAGGCGGCCCCACAAATCATCAGACAAATCAGAAATACACAACGCTATGAACTGGACACACTGATAGTCGGACGTGGAGGAGGAAGCATTGAGGATTTATGGCCGTTCAATGAAGAGCCCGTTGCACGTGAGATATATGCATGTGAAATACCGGTTATCAGTGCGGTAGGGCATGAAATCGACTTTACAATATCTGACTTTGTAGCTGACCTGCGTGCTCCAACACCAACGGCTGCTGCAGAATTGGCTGTCCCTGAACTAGCCAAAGTAAAAGAGAACGTTAATCACTTGCAAGAAAAGATAAATAAAAGCATTAATGATAAAATTTCAATAAATAAAACTAAATTGGAACATATTTCCCAGAAGAACATTTTTAAAAATCCGGAAAGCATCTACGAAATAAAAGGAATGACACTGGACAATTTAGTTAACAAATTAGGATTTGCATCAAAAAACATCATTTCTCAAAATAGAAATAAGCTGTTTAAAATAGAAAACAGCCATATCCTGAGAAATCCTGAAGAGATTACAAAAAAGAAAAGGGATGCATGCTTGAAAAATATTAACAAATTGGAAGTTTTAAATCCTCTTTTAACATTGAAAAGAGGTTATTCAATAGCAAAATCCGGTAAAAAAATCATATCTTCTGCAAAAGATGTTGAAGTCGGAGATGAAATTGACATTGAATTTGATGACGGAATAGTGAATACAAAGGTGATATAAATGGAAGAATTAAGTTTTGAAGAAAGTTTAGAAAAATTAGAAGAAATCGTGAATAAATTAGAAAACGGAGACGTCCCATTGGACGAAGCAATTACTGAGTTTAACAAAGCAATGAATCTCGTTAAATCCTGCAACGAAAAGCTTGAAGCTGCAGAAGAATCAATTGCAAAAATCGTAAAGGACAATGGAGATCTCATCGAATTCAATTCAACCCAATGAAATAGTCTATCCAATAATCCAATAGTTTTTTAATTGGATAACTATTACATTCTTTTACTATTTTTTTGGCCAAATAATATGCCTCATCTTTTTCGATTAAATCCAGTTCAACTTCATCTATTAAATTTAAAACCGAAGTTGTTACTGCCACATTATCCTGCTTTTTCATTTCTTTTTGAAGATTGATGATAAATTCTTTTTTATCACAGTCCAACTTTTTGTAAAAATCATTAATGTCCAATTTATATCTGTTTAATCTGACCAGAACGTTTGACTGTGATTTTGGAGAAATCCAGACCTGTTTTTTAACTGCTTTTTTAATTGAATCTATTACACACTGCCCTATTAACTCCCCAAATTTTGAATGTTTGCCGGCATTGGTTAACACGATGTCCGATTCAACATTTGAAAATATTGCCAAACCGTCTGTACCTGTTCCGGTAGCGTATGAATTAGAGTATTGTGACGGAACTTTCAAATCTGTTAATGCGACAGTTTTTGCTTCAGTAGCAGTCATAAACGCTTCCAATAAAGTTTCATGTGATAAAAAGACATTTGTTAAAATAATTGTATTGATTGTTCCGAATTTTCCATTTTCCTCGTAATAGGATGAAGGATCTCCTGCACGGGATGCATTGGTTCTGACACCTGCTGTTGAAATGGCCACTACTTCAAGATTCTTAAATGTTTTATAAACAATACCGACATTCTGCATTTCAGCAAGGGTTACCAAACCTGTTGCATAATTCGAATCTATATTGAGACCCCAGCATTGCTGAATTAGATACTGCTCCAAATCATGATTTTCAAGATAATCTATGTTTTCCTGAGATAAATGATGATTGAAAACACTTTTAAAATTATTTGAAAAACCTCCATTTAGCTTGGAAGTTGAAATACCATTACGCTGGGTATTGAAATTAACAAAAATAGTATCTTTTAGATAAAAAAACTTCATCATTGACTGATGTTTGAAAAATAAGTCTATGTTTCATAAAAATAAAAAAAAAAGAAAAGAAATTATGAAAATTTCTTTAAATTTACATCATTGGTGGCATTCCGCCAGCCATGGATGGGTCCATACCCATGTCTTCAGGGCCTTTGGTTGATGCGATTACGTCATCGATTCTTAAAATCATTTCAGCTGCTTCAGATGCAGATTGGATAGCTTGTTTTTTGACACGTTTAGGTTCAATTACACCTGCTTCTTTCATGTCTGCTACTTCACCAGTGAATACATCTAATCCCATGTAGAAGGAGTCTTCTTGTGCAGCTCTTAAGTCTACTAAGGAGTCAATGCTGTCTAAACCTGCGTTTTCAGCTAAGGTTTTTGGTACAATTTCTAAAGCTTCTGCAAATGCGTTTACAGCTAATTGTTCTCTTCCAGAGATGGATTCTGCGTAATCTTTGAGTTTTTTAGCCATTGCGATTTCTGGAGCTCCTCCACCAGCTACAACTTTGTCGTCTTCTACGGTAGCTGCTACTACACCGATTGCGTCTTCGATTGCTCTTACGATTTCGTCAACGATGTGTTTGGTGGATCCTCTTACGAATAAGGTTACGGATTTTGCGCCGCTGCATTCTTCTACAAAGATCATGTCTTCGCCGGAGATTTTTCTTTCTTCTACGGTTCCAGCAATACCTAAATCGTCTTCGGTTAAGTCATCTAAGTTTGTGATGACGTTAGCACCGGTTGCTCTGGATAATTTTTCGATGTCAGATTTTTTAACTCTTCTTACTGCTAAAACACCTGCTTTGGATAAGTAGTGTTGTGCTAAGTCGTCGATACCTTTTTGTGCGAATAATACGTTTGCACCAGCTTCAACTACTTTATCTACCATGTCTTTAACCATTTTTTCTTCTTGTTCGATGAAAGCTTGCATTTGAGCAGGGTCAGTAATGGTAATTTCTGCATCCATTTCGGTTTCTTTAACTTCTAAAGGAGCGTTGACTAATGCGATTTTTGCGTCTTTGATTTCAGATGGCATGCCTGGGTGTACTCTTTCTTTGTCTATGATTACACCTTCAACTAAGTTGGATTCTTCAACAACAGCTCCATCTTTTTTCTCGATTTTAATATTGTCGATGTCAACTTCACCGTCTTCTTCAACTGCTTCAACAGCGTCTACGATTAATTTTGCTAATGGTTCACGTGCTGCTTCAGTTCCTTTACCAGTCATTGCAGTCATAGCTACTTTTAATAAGGTTTCGGAATCTACGTCATCGATTGCGATTTCGTCTAAGATTTCTTGTGCTTTTTCAGCTGCTTTTCTGTATCCCATAGCTATGATTGTTGGGTGGATGTCAGAGTCAAGTAAGTTTTCTGATTTTTTTAATAATTCACCAGCAATTATTACTGCAGTAGTAGTTCCGTCTCCAACTTCGTCTTCTTGGGTTTTTGCTACTTCTACGAGCATTTTTGCTGCAGGATGTTCAATATCCATTTCTTTTAAGATTGTAACACCGTCATTGGTTACTACAATATCACCAAGTCCGTCAACTAACATTTTGTCCATTCCTTTTGGACCTAAAGTAGTTCTTACAGTTTCAGCTAATACTTTTCCAGCTAAAATGTTATTTCTTTGTGCATCTCTACCGACAGACCTGTTAGTACCTTCAGGTAAAATAAAAATTGGTTGTCCTTGTGCCATTAATAATCACCTTTTTAATTTTTAAATAATTAGATCAGTTTATATTATCAACATGAAAAATAAATTAGTTATAGTGTTGACTAAACCTTTCTACATAATACATGAGTTTAAGGTTATATAAATACTTTATGGTATAAAGTAAATAAAAGTAAGAAAAAGATGTAGCAGAAAATGCCATGCAATTGAAGTAAGCGAATACTTGAAGAAAGACCAAATAATATTGACATTAACATTACATCACATCAAAATAATGTAAGGTCTCTTTAAAAAAATAGAATGTTAATGTAAACCAACATCAAAGGAAATTGCAAATATAGATAACACAATGAAAAAATGAAATCTTTAAAAAAATAAGAAAAAAGTGAGAAAAAATCTCATAGCAAACTTAGAAATCCAACCCCAATTAAAGGAATTCTAATTATCTACGTTGTTGTTTTTTCTCTAATCTGAAAGGAGGAGTCCTTTCAATTGTATCATAAGCTTCTTGTTCTTCTTGAAGTTCATTGAAGAAAGTATTGATTTCTTCTAACCTTTTGATTTTATCATTTTTCCTATTTAACTCATTTTGAAGGTTAATGTAATCTTCACGAGGAATTGTTTGCTGTTTCAGATATTTAAGCTCACTTTCTTTTGAGTTTAATTCATTTTGCAATTGAGATTGTACAGAAATGAATTCTTCACGAGGAACAGTTTGCTCTTTTAAGTATCTTAACTCATTGTTTTTAGCTGCAAGTTCGGTTTCAAATTTATTTTGAACGGAAACAAATTCTTCACGTGGAACAGTTTGTTGTTTTAAATGCTCAATTTGACTATTTCTTGAAGCCAATTCGTTTTCCAATTTAGTTTGAACAGAAACAAATTCTTCACGAGGAACAGTTTGCTCTTTTAAATATTCAATTTGATTATCTTTTGATGCCAATTCATTTTCAAGATTATTTTGAAGATTGAGATACTCATCTTTAGGAATTGTATTTTGCTTAAGGACATTGAGTTGATTATCTAATTTAGAAATCTCGGATTCAAACTGGGATTGAAGATCAACATAATCTTTTTTAGGGATAGTTTCTTCTTTTAAATTAGTAATTTCATCATTCAATTCGTTCATCTTGGAATTGAATTGGTCTTGTAAATCCAAATACTCTTGTTTAGGAATAGTCTGTTCTTTTAATATATCAAGCTGATCATCTCTTTTGGAGATTTCACTATCTTTAAAAACAAGTTCGCTGTTTTTGAGTTCAAGTTCTTTTTCAAGCTCCATAATCTGAGTTTTAGACTCAACATTATTTTCCAGTTTGATGACTTTAATCTTATATTCATCAATGGTTCTTGAAAGAGAATTAATTTGAGCTTCTTTTTCAGCTACGCTTTTGAAGGATTCGTTCAATCTTTCATTGACATCAGCCAGTTCTTTTTTCTTGTAATCTCTTAACTGTTCAGCAAAATATTCCTTAATTTCATCAAGAGAATTGTTTACATAATCCAGCTCGTAAATCCTATCTTCCTGATTCTTAATCAGACTGTCCTTCTCTTCAAGTTGTTTTTTCAAAAGATTTATTTCATCTTCTGCTTTGAATTTAATTACAGAAACTTCTTTTTCTTTTTCTACAATATCTTTTTCGAGTTCTTTTATCCTTTGTGGAGTTTTATCATTGGCTTTCTCCACTTCAAGTTCTGTTAAATCTAATTTTAACTTATTGAGCTCTAATAGGCAGGACCGAATTAAAGATTGTAGAGTATCTTTTTCAGCATCAATTCCTATTTCCATTCTATCCCTTAGTTTAAATTTTATCCCAATATCGACATATAATTCATAATTATTTATGAAATTAAAAACTTCGATATATTGTACAATATAATTCCTTGCTATAAAATATTTATTTTATACTATTTAAATTAAACCCTTACATTAATCTAAAAATGAAAATAAAAACAATAAGAAAACAGATGGAAAAAACAAAAAAAATTAAAAAAAATAGAAAAAATAAATTGATAAAATTAGAGTATTTTATCATTAATCAATTCAGCATTTAATATAGATGCTCCAGCTGCACCACGAATAGTATTATGTCCAACAAGAACATATTTAAAACTATTATCAAATACTACATCTTTTCTTAATCTACCAACAGTAACAGCCATACCGTTACCGGCATTTCTGTCCATTCTTGGCTGAGGCCTGTTGTCTTCCTCTTTGACAATTACTGGATTTTCAGGAGCTGAAAACAAATTGAGTTTTTGTGGCAATGCTTTGAAGTTTGCCATTTTACTTTTTACATCCTCAATGTCAAAGTCATCAGCCAACTCAATGAATACTGCTTCAGTATGACCATCGATAACAGGTACCCTATGACATGATGCACTTAATTTGAAATCTGCATTGACTACGTCAGTACCGTCGTAAGAACCTAACAGATAGAGGGATTCGCTTTCCATTTTTTCTTCTTCGCCACCTATGAAAGGAACGAGATTATCGACAATAGCCATTGATGGAACCCCATTATAACCTGCACCGGATACTGCCTGCATGGTTGAAACTCTAACTGCATTAACATCAAAATTATCAACAATAGGTTTTAGAGATAAAGCTAATGCAATAGTAGAACAGTTTGGATTTGTTACAATGAATCCGTCCCAGTCATTTTCCTTCTGTTGAGCATCAATCATGTCTAAGCACTCAGGGTTGACTTCTGGAATTACTAATGGAATATTTTTTTTCATCCTGTGTGCACTTGCATTACTTGCAACAACATAATCTTTTGCGAAATCCTTTTCGACTTTAGCTGCAAATTCAGTTGGAAGAGATGAAAATACAATATCCACATCATTATCCATTTTTGCAGGATCTGTTTCGACAACTTTAATGTCTTTAACTGAATCTGGCATTTCATTATCCAAATACCAGGTAGTAGCATCCTCATATCTTTTACCTGCGGAACGAGAAGATGCTGCTAATGCAGTAACTTCAAAATCTGGATGATTTTCCAATAATTGAATAAATCTTTGACCAACCATACCGGTTGCGCCCAATACTCCAACATTAACCATAATAACACCTAATCTAAACCTAAAACATCATTCATACTGCTGATAATTCCTTTTTCAGCTTCAGGAATGTATCTGATAGCTCTGATTACACCAGCTATGAATACTTCTCTTGTATGAGCCTGATGTTTAACTTCTATTCTTTCACCGTCACCGACAAACATTACTGTGTGGTCTCCTACAATGTCACCACCACGGATTGCATGAACACCAATTTCTTCAGGAGTTCTTTTGCCGACCATACCTTTTCTTCCGAAAACACCCACTTCTTCAGGGTCACGATCCAATTCTTTAGCTATAACTTCAAATGCAGTCATAGCAGTTCCGGATGGAGCGTCCTGTTTTTGATTGTGGTGTGCTTCAATAATTTCTATATCAAAATCATATAAAAGAGGAGCCAATTTCTTTAAAGTATTGAAAAATACATTAACTCCAATAGCCATATTTGTAGACATTACTGCAGGAACATTATTCTTTTTAATGTTGTCCTTGTTTGCTTTCATCTGTTCATCAGTGAAACCTGTTGTTCCGACAACAACACCTACACCACAGGAAGTAGCTACTTCAATTGCATTAACTGCAGCCGGAGCAATAGTAAAATCAACTAATACGTCAGCACCGGAGGATTTTAATGCTTCTTCCAAGTTTTCGGAGCCTACAATTTTAACACCAAGTTCGCCAATTCCAGCCTGTATACCTACATCTTTACCTTCAAGAGGAGTGTTTGGTATTTCAATAGCTGCAACTACTTCCATATCTTCTTGTTCAGTTATTTTTCTTACAATACCAGAGCCCATTCTTCCTGCAGCTCCAGTAACTGCTACTTTAATCATAATAATACCTACTTAAATTAAATTAGAATCTTTTAATGCTTTTTTAAGAATTTCCAAATTGTCTTCTTTCATTTCGCATAACGGTTGTCTGAATGGTCCTGCAGGAAGTCCCATTAAATTCATTGCAGTTTTAACAGGAACAGGATTGCTTTCAATGAAAAGAGCTCTTATCAATTCCACCATTTCATAGTGAAGTTCCATAGCTCTTGTAAAATCATCATTTAAGACACTGTTAACCATTAATGACATTCTTTTTGCATCAATATTTGCTGATGCGCTGATAACACCAGTAACACCTACTGACATAAGAGGTAAAGTAAGTGAATCTTCACCGGAAAGTATATTGAAATCATCTTCAAGGCCTTCATGAGTAAGTGCTCTGTATAAATCTGAAACTTTATCAACACTACCACTAGCTTCTTTTATCGCTTCAATACCGTCGATTTTTGCCAATTCCACTGCAGTTTCAACTGCAATGTCACTGCCTGTACGTGACGGTACATTATATGCAATTAAAGGAATATCACATTTAGCTGCAATAGTTCCGTAATGGTCTACAAGTGCATGCTGTTGAGGTTTGTTGTAATATGGAGTAATCAGTAAAGCACCGTCTGCACCCGCATCAGCAGCGAATTTTGTAAGGGACAATGCCTCTGAAGTTGCATTACTTCCAGTTCCAGCAATTGCTGTAACTCTTCCATCAACTTCATCAACTAAAATATCAATTATCCTTTGATGTTCTTCATGGTTGAGGGTTGCTGATTCACCAGTGGTTCCAGCACCAACCAAACCGTCAACACCTTGGTCGATTAAATAATTAATATTTGACCTAAAACCTTCTTCATCAATCTGTTTATCATCATCGAAAGGAGTTACCATTGCAACATATGTTCCTTCAAATCTCATTCTAAAACCTCGTTAACTAATTTATGAGCTTTTTCACCATCTTTCCAATCAACAAACAATACGACTGCTGTTTGAGATGATGTAATTTCAACAATATTAATATTATTTTTCCTGAGCGGTTCTGTAATTCCTGAAATAATACCTGGAGTTTCAATAATGTCCGGACTGACTAAAGTAATCATAGCAGTGTCTCTTCCTAAAGAAAGGGAACTTAAAACATCACCGTCAACAACCAGATTATGTAAAACATGGTACGCAAGTTCTGAATCTTTTTTGCTTATGAATATAGTGATTGAATTCTGACCAGCTGAAATTCCGAAAATGTTAATGCTCTTTTGTGCAAGACAAGTAGTGATATCTGCTAAAAGTCCCACTTTTCTAAGCATCGCTTCACCTACAAGAACTATAAGTGAAATCGGTTCAGGATACATTGTAACTGATTTTAATATATCTCCTTCAAAAGGTCCGGTAATGCGTGTACCTTTTGCATTCAAATCGCCGTTATCAAAGTTAATTATTTTAGCACTTATTAATGGATCTTTATATTTTAATGCATGTGGGTGCAATACCTGTGCACCGTGAGTAGCCAAATCTCTCATTTCTTCAACACTTATTTCTTCTAATAATTCGGCTTCTTCAATTTTGTTTGGGTCAGTAGACATTACTCCATCTACATCAGTAACAATAACAACTTCATTAGCATTTAAACAATGCCCAATTAAAAATGCTGAAATATCACTTCCACCTCTTCCAAGAGTGGTGATTTCTCCGCTAGGTCCTTTTCCTAAAAATCCGCAGATTACAGGAATAATACCTTGATTAATAAGATTTTCAATACCTACAATCTTTTTGTTTGTAGTGCTGAAATCTATTTTAGCTTCAAGAGAATTTGAATCGGTCATAATTGGCCATAATTCATTATATGGATCAATGAATTCTGACTTTACACCTAAAGATTCAATAGTTGCTGAAAATACCCTAGCACTGGTTAATTCACCCATTGCCATAATTTCTGCCTTTTGCTTATCAGTTAAACCTTCACCAATTGCTTCATTGGATAAACCAATCAAGTCATCAGTAGTCTTGTTTACTGCAGAAACTACAACTACAACTGAATTACCTTTCATATATTCATTCACTACGGACTGCGCCGCTTTTTTAATTCTGGAACCATTACCTACCGAGGTTCCACCAAATTTTGCTACTATCAAATCCATTAATTTCACCTAATATTAAAATTTTCATTTTTTCAATATATTGATTTATATTTTTATCTAAACACATTAATAAACTTTAACTAAAAATTTTTTGAATAAAATATAAATTAATAATAAATAAAGTTGAATGAAAATATACAAAAATAGGAAATTTAAATACAAATATAAAATTATAAAAAAATAAGTGGTAAAAAAAATATGAAAAAAAGCTTAGTCTTGGGTTTGTTCTAACCTTACAAGCCTTGTAACATATCCTGCAATTTTATTTCTTAAATGTTTAGTACTTACAGTAGAGTATTCTTGTACTAATTTTTTATTTTCTTCAAAATCAGTGGTGAAAACTCCTTTGTGAGTTTCAATAAGTTCTTTTGCTAAACGTTTAACAAATGAAGTTCTAATATTGCCCATTAACATTCCTCCTTTAAAATTTTATTCTGCTCATTTTTATTTAAAATAGTTAGCATGTCTATTATTTGATCGATTATTTCAGTATCTAAATCGAATTCTTCGCAAAGTCCATCAATTTTTTCATGTATTGCATCTTCCCTACTTTTATCATATATAGGCATTCCCAGATATTTTTTGGAAAGAGCAATATCTTTTGCAAGAGATGTTCTTTGAGAAATTAAACTAAATAATTCATTATCAATTTCATCAATACGATTTCTTGATTTTTTGAGAAGGTCCTCAGCTTCTTGCTTGTTATTGAAAGATTTTATTTCGTTTTCACTTTTCAAAAAATCACCAAATTGATAATAATGATAATAATATAATTTATTATAATCCTAGTATATAAAGTATATGTTTATTTACAGATTTTTTTCTAAAAAATAACACAGGTTAAAAATTGTGGAATAATCCACTATAATAACTGACAACCCCTGTTATCAACACAGGTCTCTAAAACCCTGCCTTCATATTTACTCCAGGTTTCCTTAACCTCATCAATTGAATCATCACTGACAATAGCTACAAAAGATGAACCTGTTCCGGATAAACCTGAAGCCAATGCACCCGCTTCCAGTGCATCAACAGCTATTTTGGAATCGAATCCCAATGTTGCTGAATAAATTAAGCCGTTCAGATTTAAAGCTTTAAAGTAATTTTTCTGTTTTGCAAATTCAAATGCTGTTTCAACCAGAGAAGAGAGCAGTTTCATTCTGTCAGGATTGGAATCCCCTGATTTTGAATAAAAATTAGGCATATATACCAGAATAGGATGTTCCTCCATTTTTTCCTTTAAGATGAATTCCCTTTTTCTATTATCAGTTACGACAACGCCTCCAAAGTATGAAGCTGTTGCATCGTCAAAAGATCCTGTTATTGTTACACCAGCATCCAGAGATGCGTCAATAGCCATATTGATTATTTCCATATCATTTAAAGATTTTAGGTTAAACTCTTCGCTTACAATGGACGATACTGCTTTGACGATTGCATTTGATGATGCGCTGCTACTGGACAGACCAGAAGCCATTGGTAAACTTGATTTTGTTTTTAAATCAATTCCAAAATCACTATCATTAATGTCATAATGGTTAAAAACCTTTTCCACACACAGTTTCATTAATTTGTCATCAGCACCAACATCATTGGAACATGTAATTGACTCGGAGGTGGATTTTGCATCACATATTATATCCAACCCTATTCCAAAAGCTGAACCGAATCCTGTTGCAATAGCGTTTATGATTGTTGCTGAACCTGGAGATCTAACTGTTTTTTTCATTATTTAACCTCATCGTATGGAATGTCCACTTCTGAGAATTTCATTGAACGGTCCCTTGCATTTGATGCCAGAGTCAGTCTGAATTCCTCATCATTGATAACCTTATCAATTGCACCTGCAATGGATGATATCTTGTTCGGATCTACAAGCAAACCCACATCTTCAGTTATTATTTCGGTGATTCCTCCGACATTACTTCCAATTACAGGTTTTCCACATGCCAATGCTTCAATCAATACCAGACCGAAACTTTCTGAAAAGGACGGTAAAACAAGAACATCACAACTAGGAATGATATTTTCCACATCATCCCTTGAGCCTGTAAAGATTACATCCCGGATATTTTCTTCATCAACCTTCTTTTTAAGCTTTTTGTATAATGGTCCATTTCCCACTATAACCAGATAGTAATCGCTGTTTGCAATCTTTTTAGCTTCAATCAATGATTCCACATTTTTCCTTTTAATGATGTTTCCTACAAATAAAACGATTGGTTTGTCAGTCAGGTTTAATTCTTTCTTAAAAGAAGTGTTTTCATCCAATGAAAATTTATTTACATCAACAGAATTCCAGGACAGTCTAGTTTTTTGAGATATTCCATTTACCCCGGTAGCTATTATTTCATGCCTTAAGGCATTACTTACAGCAAGAACACAATCTGCCCTTTTTAGAACATTTTTAATTGTGGAACGCATTAACGGCTGTTTTTTATAAACTTCAAACATGTCAGAGCCGTGTGCAGTAACGTATGTCTTTATGCCACGGGCATTTCCAACTTCAACAGCTGCGGCTCCTGCAGGAAACAGATAATGGCCATGGATAATATCAATCTCCTCTTTATCCAGAAGATTTTCCAATGCTTTTTTAGCGTTCTTTTTAAACATCAAACCTCTGACGCCCGGAATATTAAGACCTTTAGTTCCAATTACATGAATACCATCGATGTCCTGAATATCCTTATGAGGATAAGTAATTACATAAACTTCATGACCCTGCTTGACAAGTTCTTTAGATAATGTATGTATATGAACACCAACCCCACCAACATGAGGCGGAAACTGACCAACCATAGCTATTTTCATAAAAAATTAACTCCACTAATTATAATATTATCTTTTAAAGTTATTGTTTAAATAATTTCCTTCCATGTCCACTAAAATGACATTTAAATCTAAATCAAAACGCTGCAGGCATCTTTCATGAATTGCAGAGGCAATACTGTTTGAAACCTCAAAAGAGATATTGGTTTCATTCAGAATATCCATCATGTCATCTGTTGTTTTTGAATCATATAACCTTTGCAGTGTTTGTTTATCCGCTCCGCAAAGGGCGGCATGAGTAACCATTATTTCACGCCTTCCGTCAGCAACAGCGTGTTTTGTATCGAATATTCCTCCGGCGACCTTGATTAGTTTACCCATATGTCCAAAGTAAGTGAAATTGCATATTCCTCTTTTTTCAGCTTCTTCAAACATGAACCCTACAAAATTTCCGGTTTGAATTATATTCTCTTTTGAAACGTTGAGCTTTTTTAAGGCTAATTTTTCGCCTATATTGCCCGGAACAAAAATCAGGTCATCAATTCCGGATGCAAGAGCAACATCGATTTGTGTAACCATTGAATTTTTATATGCATCACTGGACATGGACCTTGCAATTCCTGTTGTTCCAAGAACGGATATTCCTCCGACAATGCCTAATTTAGGGTTCATTGTCTTTCTGGCAATTTCTTTGCCTTCGGGAATAGAAATTGTGACTTTAGCCACCTTGCCTTCAGGAACTTTATCCTGTAAATTTTTAACAATCATACGTCTTGGCACAGGATTGATAGCATAATCTCCAACAGGAATCTGAAGACCTGGCTTTGTGATTTTTCCAACACCTTCACCGCCTGTGATAATTATATTGGACTCTTCAACAGATTTCTCAATCAGTTCAACAGTTGCAATTATCTCAAGGTTAACAGTAACGTCAGGATCATTATAAGGATTTTTATGAGCGCTGGCCTGTGCTTTAAAATTAGATAATTTCTTGCAGTCATCAATAATAATATCCAAAGTTTTTTTAGGAGTTTCGACCTTAACACATACAATGTCTTCAGAATCCAAAAGGACATCAAGTGCCGCAAGAGAACAAGCCGTAGCAATGGTTCCTGTTGTTACCCCAGTATAATTATCATTAGTCATTTTAACTAAAAAAGAATAAAAAAAGAGAGAACCTATAATTTAGATTCTAATGCAGAAATGAGCTCATCATCACTTGGTGCTCCGACAAAAGTAACTTCACCGTCAATTACAATTGTAGGTACAGCCATGATTTGATAATTGATTGCTTTTTCCCTATTTTCGTTGCTTTCATCAATTTTTAATACTTCAACATCAATAGAATCGCCTAATTTATCTTTTGCTACTTGAGCAGCATCAATTGCTGCAGGACAATGAGGACATGAGTTAGTTGAAAATACTTCTACTTTAATTGCCATTATAAAATCTCCTTATTTTTGTAAGTGATTTTATTTTAACTAATATATAATGTTTACCCACAATATTACTAACCAAATGCTCTCTGCAAATATTTATTATATATAAAAAAATAAAATTTAAATGATTAAAATGGAGTCTTTACCAACAGAAATTAAAACAATAATTAACAGCGCATATCCCTACATTAAAGATTTCAATCCTGCGCAAAAAGCAGTAATTGAATCCGGATATCTGGATGATTCATCAAATTATATTATTTGTATACCTACTGCCAGTGGAAAAACAGTATTGGGAGTTTTACCTGCTTTAAAAACAATTCTAAATGGAGGAAAAGCAGTTTATGCAGCGCCTCTTCTTTCAATACAGAACGAGAAAGTAAAAGAATTTAAAGCATTTGAAGAACACGGAATCAAAGTGGGCAAACATCCTTCCAGTGCAGATTTATCAGTGATGGTTTTTGAATCATTTGATGCACTAACACGTTTTTCATGGGACAATTTGCGCGATGTAGATACCTTAATCATAGATGAGTTTCATATGATCGGCGAGTTTACACGTGGACCAACACTTGAAGCGGCAATAACACGTGCAAAAATCATAAACCCGTCAATGAGAATAATTGCCCTTTCTGCAACCTTAAGAAATATAGAGGAAATTGAAGGATGGCTTGAAGGAACCTGCGTAGAACATGACTACAGACCTGTGCCATTGAATAAGGAAGTGCTAGACGCTGAAATGTTCAATACCAAAAATAAAAATGATGTTATTGTAAAAGTAATCGAAAAGGCAATAAAAGACAAATCACAAGCATTGGCATTTGTATCCACAAGAAGATTTACCGAAAGTCTGGCGACTTACGTTTCAGGCAAAATCAATAAAAAAATCAATGTGGAACAAAGAAAAAGATTCAAGGAAGTTGCTGAGAAGCTTCTAGAAGTTCCTAAAAAGAAGGGGTCACTTCCAACAACAACCTGTGTTAAACTGGCCGAAGCGGCTGAAAAAGGGGTTGCATTCCACCATGCAGGATTATTCAATGAACAGAAAGAAATCATTGAAGATGAATTCAGAAAAGGAAATATCCTGATGATTACCGCAACACCAAGCTTAATGTACGGTGTAAATTTACCGTCAAAAACTGTTGTAATCAGAGACCATACACGCTGGACAAGCAATGGTCCTCAACCGATTCCTGTTTTTGATTATGAACAGATGTCAGGAAGAGCCGGAAGACCACAATATGATGATGTAGGATATTCATATCTCGTTGCCAAAACCATGGATGAAGCTCAAAACCTGCAGGAATATTATGTTGAGGGTGAAATCGAGCTTACCAATTCCAAATTAATCGACAATAAAGACGCAATTTATAGACAGATCATAGCGCAGATTGCATCCACACTTTCAAAAGATTTAGAAGATTTAACTGACTTTTTTGGAAAAACACTCTACGGATACCAAATGAGCAACAACCCGTCAATGGCATTGTTTGCAGAGGACAGCTTAAGATTTGAACTTGAAAGTGCACTGGAATTCCTACTCCACAATGGAATAATCAGAGCAACACCTGAAGGTCTTAAGACTACTGATTTCGGTAATCTAATAGCTAAATCCAATTACTCCGTTGAAACAGCAGTGAAAATCAAAGAGTACATTTCAACAATGAACGAAATGAATACTGAAGAATTTATATATGCACTGTCTGAAACTCCTGATTTGCCTTTAATATCATTTAAAGGAAGGAAATCAAAAGATCCTGTCAGGGACAAGTTGTCAGAAGTCGGATTATTTGCAGTGGATATTGGTAATCCTGAAGCTACAACCGTTTCACTTATTGAATGGGTCAATGAGAGAAACGAATATGAAATTGAAAACAAGTATAATGTCTATTCCGCTTCAACAAGGCGTTCAGCTTATGAAGCATCCAGACTCGTGAGATTTGCCAAAAATACTTCCGAAGTGTTGGGAAACTATTCCAACCTCAGGGACTTTGACATATTGTCTGCAAGACTGTATTATGGTGTTAAAAATGACATTATCCCATTGGTTGTAGGTGTTAAAAGGTTAGGTAGAAAAAGAGCCAGAAACATTGTCAAAATTTTCGGCAATGATTTAAGTGGAGTTTCTGAAAAAGAGCTGCAGCAAATCGAAGGAATAGGGCCTAAACTTGCTGAAAAAATAAGATTATTTGTAGAAAACTAGTGTTTCAAATTATACAAAACTAAAAATAAAAAAACGGAGGTGAAATTAACCTCCTCCTTCAGCAACACTAGAATCCATTTCCATGTTTTCTAACCTTGCTGCTTTTTCTTTTAATGCCTCAATATCCAATTCATCATCGCCATCATCATAAGTTCTTTTCTTTAAATCCTTTTCATCAAGCAATTCGACTAGATTTGAGCGATACCACAGATTTGTCTTATCGATTTTGACCCAATCAACACCATTATTGGTTTTAATATCTAAAACCTTACCGATTGTGCCTGTATCGACATATCTTACATGTGAATCAAGAGTAATCTCTTTTTCTCTTGCATCAAAAGCCATGAATATTACCTTTTAATTATTCTTCGTCGTCTTCAACTTCAATAGTAGCTTCAACTGTTTCTTCTTCTACTTCTTTAGGGATTTCTTTGTTTAAGATAACGTATGCACCGATAGTAGCAACGTCTTCGAATAAAATGCCAATTTCATCTTTAGAGAAGAGATTTTTTTGTAAAGTTAAAGTAAGACCGGTGATTGCACCAGATTCTGGGTCGAAATCAACGTCATCAACTTTTCCTACTTCATATGCGTTTTTATCTAATACAGTACAACCTAATAATTCTTTTACTTTCATTTTTTCACCTTCTAAAAAAGTTATCTATATTTATAAATATAAATCATTAAGTATTTAAATAAAACCTATATATAAAATTAACTATTAAATCAGGTAGTGAAAAAATGGAAAATGCATGTCGGATAATTATAAATGACATTTTAGATGGAAAAATATCTACTCGACGGGAACTTGAAGTTGAAAAAAGACAGCTTTGTCGTGATTTAAAACTTTCAAAGTTCATGAGCAATGCAGATATTCTAAGATATGCAAAACCCGAAGAAAAAGAACTTGTTTCAGGAATTTTAAAGAAAAAACCTACAAGGACAATGTCCGGAGTTGCAATTGTTGCCGTGATGTGCCATCCGCATAAATGCCCTCATGGAAGATGCCTATACTGTCCTGAAAGCGATATCGCTCCTCCAAGCTATACCGGAGAGGAGCCTGCGGCACTTAGAGGCAGAATGTATGAATTTCATCCATATGTCCAATGCTTCAACAGACTGAAACAGTTAAAGCAAATCGGACATCCTATCGATAAGGTGGAGCTAATAATAATGGGCGGAACATTCCCTTCAAGAGATTTATGTTATCAGGAATGGTTCGTTTCACAATGCCTGAAGGCAATGACTGATTTCGGATTAATAATTGAAAATAAACCAACTAATTTTGAGTATAATCTTGATCATGATGAAATAAGAGGCTTTGAAAATGGAGTGCTGAAAGCATATCCTCCAAATGATTATGTCCTGATAAGCGATGTTCAAAAGGCAAATGAAAATTCCAAGGTAAGATGTGTTGGAATGACATTTGAAACAAGACCGGATTACTGTAAAAAAGACCACATCAATAGAATGCTGGACTTTGGAGTAACACGAGTTGAACTGGGAGTTCAAACATTGTCCGATGAACTGTACAGGAAAATTAAAAGGGGACATACAATAGCTGACGTTATTGAATCCAATCAGCTCTTAAGAGATTCCGCCATAAAGGTGGCCATGCATATGATGCCGGGATTATTCGCCGATGAAAAACAGGACTTGAAAATGTTTAAAAAGCTGTTTAGCGATGATAACTTCAAACCTGACATGCTTAAAATTTACCCATGCCTTGTAACAAAAGGCAGCGAATTATATGACATGTGGATTAACGGAGAATACGAACCGTACAGTGATGAGGAAGCTGTGGAATTAATAGCTAAAGTTAAGGAAATTCTTCCGAAATGGGTTAGAACCATGAGAATTCAAAGAGATATCCCTTCAACACTGATTGAAGCGGGCGTTAAAAAATCCAATTTGGGGGAACTCGTCTACAATAAACTGGAAGAAAAGCATGTCAACTGCAAATGTATCAGATGCCGTGAAATAGGTCATAAGAAAACTTCAAGGGAATATGAATTAAACGATTTTGAGCTTTTCAACGAGAAATACAATGCATGCAACGGTGAAGAAAATTTCATTTCATTTGAAGACGTCAATGAGGAAAGTATTGCTGGATTTTTAAGATTGCGTTTTCCTTCAAAAGATCATTTCCGCCAGGAAATTACAGACAAGACATCTCTTGTTAGGGAATTGCATGTTTATGGAAACATGATAAAAATAGGAGATAAAAACCCGACTATTGGCCAGCACACAGGATTTGGCGAAAAACTCCTTAAAGAAGCTGAAAATTTATCCATAGATAAAGGATACGAGGAAATGGCTATAATAAGTGGAATCGGTTCAAGAAACTATTATCGTAAATTCGGATATGAAAAAGTTGGACCGTACATGATTAAAAAAATAGCATGATAATATTTAAATACTTATTCGTATAAATACTAACTAATTAAGAGAGTGGTAATATGGTAATATATAATATAAAAAATTCAAAGGAATTAGCTAGTTACATTAACTATACTAATTTAAACAACATGATAACTGAAAAGGAAATGACTGAATTTCTTGAAAAAGCAAAGGAATTAAATTTCAATTCCGTAGTTATCTCTCCAACATACGTGCCATTAGCAAAAGAAATTTTAAAAGATACAAATATTAAAGTAGGCAGCGTAATCGGATTCCCATTAGGTTTTGAAGACAGTGAAAGTAAAATTGCAAATGCCAAAACCTTAATTGACAAAGGAGTCGATGAACTTGAAGTAGTTTTAAATTTAAGCTATTTAAAAGATGAAAAATACGAATTACTTGAAAATGAAATTAAAGCCATAAAAGAAGTTGTTGGAGATAAAATATTAAAAGTGATTATTGAAACCAAAGCACTGGAAGATTATGAAAAAGCAAATGCCGCAAAATTAGCGGAAAAATGTGGTGCTCAGGTTGTAAAGACTGCAACAGGATTCGTATCACCAAACCACATCTATGAAAATGTAAATGATATAAATATCTTTTTAAAACATGCTCCAAAAATCAAAATTGAAATTTACGGCGGCATTAACGAATACAAATTCGCTAACCAGATTTTAACTGCAGGAGCAGATAAAATCGGAAGTGACATGGGTTATGAAATAGTTAAAAGATATAAAGACTTAAGAGAAAACACCCAAGTAACACCAAAACCAATCACATTGACAAAAAAAGATTGAATGGACCCTCCATTTAATCTAAATACTCTTTTTTTAAAAAAAAATTACGCTAAAATTAGCAAGAGTAATGAAAAAAAATAATTAAAAATAGTAAGAAAGAATGCCATGTGCCGGACTTGAACCAGCGACATCTAGATCTTCAGTCTAGCGTTCTCCCATCTGAACTAACATGGCATATGGACCGAACGAGATTCGAACTCGTGATCTCCTCCACGTCAAAGAGGAATCATACCCCTAGACCACCGGTCCTATACAACATTATAATATTTAAAACAAGTAATATATAAACTTTACTAAATTATATAGAACAAGTAGTGGAAATAAAAATAAAAAAAATTGACCAAAGAAATGGCCAATAGATTTTATTCTTAAAAGCTTTTTTGAAAATAAACAATTAGTAAATCTATTTGATTGCTAATTTGATATCTTCAGCTTTTACAGTTTTTCTACCAGCGTGGCGTGCGAAATTTACAGCTTTTTGTGCGATTTCGTCACCTTTTTCTTCTAATGCTTCAGCTAATGCAATTTTTGCATCGTCACTAATTCTTTGTGCGCCAGCATTTTTTAAGATACGACCGACTGGTGCGATTGGTAATTCACTCATTATTACACCTCCAATTAAAAGATAGTATAAAATAGTATATAAAGGTATCGGTAAAAATGATTAATAATCGTCCATATTATAGTACATCAACTATTTTTATATGCTTTTCAAATTCAAATAATAATATACATATTAAAAAAAATTAAAGCAAAAAAATAGGTGAAAATATAAAAAAAAGATATAATATAAAATTAAAAATTATTCCATCAACAATTCACTTTTAAGGTATGTTGCAGTTGCATCGGTGATTTTAACCTTAACAAAAGAACCTAATTCCACATCATGAACAATCACTGGAATATAGTTATCAGTTTTTGCAATAAAACCGCCTTTAGAACCTTTTTCAACAACCAGCACATTTTGAACTGTTCCAACTAACTGTAAATTTTCTTCAGCAGTTATTTCAGATTTAATTTCAGATAAAAATTTTGATCTTTTCTTCATGACCGGGCGAGGAATCTCTTCAAGAGATGATGAGATTGCACCTTTCCTGTGCTGATACTTTGACAAATGTATCAGGCTAGGTTTTATATTTTCAAGCAATTCTACAGTCAAGTCAAAATCTTCATCGGTTTCTGTCGGATAACCTACAATGATGTCAACAGCCAATGTGATATCGGGAATCTCCTTTTTGAATTTGGAGATGATGTCCAAATACTGAGCTATAGTATGACCCCTTCTCATATCTGAGAGAACTTTATCACTGCCTGATTGTATCGGTAAATGTATAAAATCATATACATTCGGATGTTTAATTGCATCGATAATTTCATCAACATCATTTAAAATATTTTTAGGGTGCATCATTCCAACACGAACTTTGAAATCTCCTTCCAAATTAGCCACTTCTTTAATTAAATCAGATAGTTTTTCACCACTATCTCTACCAAAAGCGGCAGTGTCCTGTGCGGTAAGTTGAATTTCACATGCCCCCTTTTCAATAGCTGCCTTCGCTTCCTGGACAATATCAGAAATAGGATAACTGTTTAATGGACCTCTTGCAAAACGAGTACAGCAAAAAGTGCATGCGCCCAGACAACCTTCACAAATTTGAATTATATGAATCAAACCGTCATCAACAGATTTAGGAACACCGACTTTGCTTTCCTTTGAAAATCCGCTTTCCCTAATAATTTCGCCACAGTAAGTGGCATTTACCACATCTGCAGCCTTATTCAATTGATGAGGGCCAATCCATGAACAGTTAGGCCCGATTTTTTCCAGCTTCTCAGGATCGATTTCAACCATACATCCCCCGACAATGATTTTCTTATCTGGAAATTGTTTTTGCAGCTGCTGGATTTTATAGACAACCTTATTTTCAGTAGGCAACTTAACGTAACAAGTGTTTACAATGATTACATCCGCTTCATCGATACTGTCGACAATATCGATTTGGTTTTCCTCCAACACACCTGCAATAATCTGGGAATCCGCCTGATTGAAAGTGCATCCGTAAGTTTCAATAAATACCTTCATGTTTTTTCCTTTTATGTTTTTTGAAAATATCTTTAGTTAAATCATAGTCGTAATTATTAAATTTGACAGGTTTGGAATACACCCTCTTGATTACATTAGCTCTGGCAAATCCAGAAGTGAGTTTCCTGTCCTGAGTTTTAATGACATGAACTTTAACTATATGTTTATCAATTTTTACAATATCTCCAGGAGCTATTTCAAAATCCCTTTCCAAATCCACTTTATAGGAGTCAACTTCACCATGCAAATCTACAGAAAATCCGATACGTGCCGGAATTTCAATTGAAGAAGCCCAAATGGTATCAACATCTTCAAGTTTTGCCTTGTTTACTCTCTTGTCTTTAATTTCAATACTGGTTACTTCAACCTGACCCAATTCTGAAAGTAAAACATCACCTGTTTTCAGCTCATCACTTGGTGAGAGGTCAATTGTAGTTTTATGAGATTTATCCTGCTCGGAAATAATTAATCTGTAAGGCCTTGGTTTTTTTAAGGAAATGATGTCCTTAAAAACATGACCGCAATCTTCACATTTCAATAAATATTCTTCCATTAGCTTTTTCTTTGATGATTTCTGTTTCGAGTTTAAAATTTCTATTTCATCACTACCGCAAATTGGACAGTCCATTTTAATCCCTCTTAAACAATAATAATTATTCTTTTTCTTTTAAATGATGATTGACTAATCCGCCATCTTCTAAAATATTCAACATAAAATCTTTAAACGGTTCGAAAGTAGTTGATTGTCCATTAGTTTCATTTACTAAAGTTCCTTTGGATAAATCAATGGATATGATATCCCCATCTTCAGCATCAATATCAGAAACAATGACCGGCAATCCTATGTTAATTGCATTTCTATAAAAAATCCTTGCAAATGATTTGGCAACAATTGCCTCAACTCCTGCTGTTTTGATAGCTACAGGAGCCTGTTCTCTTGATGAACCGCATCCGAAATTTTCATCTGCAACAATAATGTCTCCCTGTTTGACGTTTTTTGTAAAATCCGGACGTTCACCTTCAAGAACATGGTCTGCCAAATCCTGTGGATTGAATGTTCTTAAATATCTTCCGGGAATAATTACATCGGTATCGATATTTTTCCCAAAAGTCCATGTTTTTCCTTTAATAAGTTCCATAAATATCACTGTAAAATTGATTAATAAAAAAACGAAGTGTTGGGAGCTAGTCCCAAACACAAAACTAGGTGATTTGATTTGATAATAATTTATTTTAAAGGTTGTGCAAATTTCTGTTCGATACTTTCACGGTACATTGAATTCATTGTACAAAATGGAATGATTCTTCCATCAGGAGTTGCATAATGAATAACACATTTTTTAACCCTGTCTTCGTCAAAGTTGAATGGGTCCATGAAGTGCATACAGGAAATAAGCATAGCATCTTTAGAAAAGTCTCCGAGAGCTGAATAATCCCTTTTAGCGAATACATTGAGTAAAATTTTAACAATGTCTAAATTTTTAGGAGTCCTGCTGGTGTGAACCATCTTGGTAAGGTTTTTGGTAAGGCCTGCAAGAACCCTTTTATGAGATCCGAATTTACCCTCTTTGAGTTTTTCGTTATATTCTTTTAATTTATCAAATAAATCATCAACATCAATAAAGTCGGTAATTGGAATTAATTTGTCTTTACCAGGTCCTTCTGTTTTGTCTCTGAATACATAAGTAGCTATTCCACAGTGCTGGTGGCAGTTTAAAGTAACTTTAGCTGAATCTTCACCGTCAAGTAAAGAAATGAATTCTGCAATTGGTTCAACAGAGGACGGTGGGTAAAATGCGCTGGTTGGAACCTGATTATCAGTTTCTTCCGCAATTATATTAACAAAGTCCGGAATGGTAATTCTTTGCTCTTCCACATGGTCTGCAGGAGTTCTTCCGGCGAATGAAACAGGTTGGAAATTAACACCGTAAATGTTTTCATTGTGATCAAATGCGAATTTGATGATTTCTCCAACTTGGTGGTCGTTGACTCCTTTAACTAATGTAGGAACAAGCACGACACCTAATCCCACTTTTCTACAGTTTTCAATAGCTTGGAGTTTGTCAGGAAGTAAATCCCTACCCCTATTGTTAATGTATGGTTCTGGAGTTACACCGTCAAAAGCCAGATAAACAGTATTTAATCCTGCTTCTTTCAATTCTTTAGCCAAGTTTTCTCTTTTAGCTAATCTTATACCATTGGTAGCTATTTGAACGTGAGTGAAACCTTCTTCTTTTGCCATTTTAACAAGTTCAACAATGTCTTTTCTTACTGTTGGCTCACCGCCGGCATATTGAATTGCTGGGCATGGATGAGGTTTTAAGTTCCTTAAATTCCTAAGCATCTGTCTGATTTCATCCTGAGAAGGCTCGTATTTATAGCCTGCAGCAGCTGCATTAGCAAAACAAACCGGACATCTTAAATTACATCTATTGGTTACATCTATTAAACCTAAAACAGTAGAAGTTTCGTGTTTTGAACATAAACCGCAATTGCTAGGGCAAGCTCCTTCATCAGGAACACATGGATTTTCAACAGATGTGATTGATGGAGTATAATCATCTACACGATTGTATAATTCATCATCACTCCAGTAAGTGTTTACAAATTCCCCATGTTCATCACAGGTTTTCTTGATGAGAACTTTGCCGTCTTCATCATATACTTCTGCTTTTAGAGGTTTGCCACATTCTGGGCATAAACTTTTTGTATCTTTAATTTTCAAACAAATCACCTTTACCAATAACAAATCATTATTAGTATTACTTTCATAATTATATATATTTAATTTAATATAATATTTAAAGTTAATTAATATATACTAGTAAAAATATAGTTATATATAATATCTTGGAGTTAACTAAATGACAATGGACATAAATATTTTTTTACTGGGATGTTTGACAACATTATATTTTATTCTTCCTGCATACTTCTCCAACGGAGGCGCTCTGGCATTTGGAGGGGGAACCCCTTTAGATTTTGGAAAATGTGATAAAAACGGTGCTCGTTGGATTGGTGACGGAGTTACCTGGAGAGGTTTGATTGCTGGGACAATAATCGGAATCATTACAGGAGCTGTTCAAGGATATTTAGCTCCAATAATCCTACAGGAAATCGGACCCTACCTCATCACACCGATAATTACTGACGTGAACAGTGGAATATTAATCGGATTCCTGCTCGGTTTCGGTGCTCTTTTAGGTGATGCATTAGGCAGTTTTTTAAAAAGAAGACTTGGAATTGGCAGAGGAAAACCTGCACCAATTCTTGATCAGCTAGATTTCTTAATTGTGGCATTAATTTTAGTTTCATTCGTTGTTGAACTTAACGTTTTCTTTGTTGTAATAGCTATTGTTTTAACATTAGTTATACATTTAATAGCCAATGGTGGAGCTTATCTGCTTGGACTAAAAGATGTATGGTATTAATTCAGATATTTTTCCATCATCACAGCAGTCCCGACAGCAGGAGCTACAACACATTCTTCATCAGTTAGAATGTCCCCCATTGATTTTACTTTTAAGCCCAGAAGTTCTGCGGCAGGCCTATCCAAAATATCTTTTCCAAGACCTGTTGTAACAATTAAATCAAGATTCTGGGTGTTGACAACTTGTTTTAAACCATCAGCAATTTGTTCTATTTGCTTTTGATGAATGAACTCGGACATTTCAACAATTTCATCCATGCTCAACATTTCCAAATCGGCACATACTACTCTTGCAATTCTTTTGGCACAATCAACTTTGGATTTACCTTCACCGTCAAATGTATCGCATACGTAATCCTCTTCAGTGATTAAATCCAAAACTGTGTAAATATCAGCTGTTTGAGCAAACAATTCACTGGCTACCCTATAAGTTTTTCCATTTAATTCAACCTTATCCAGGAAACTTGCAAGATTGGTTCTTAATGTTCCTGTATATACCAATTCACCAGTAGCTGACCTGTCAAAGTCGGATTTACCTATAGCACATTCCCTGCCGTCTTTGATAGGTATGATGTCAGTTGTTGTGCTTCCAGTATCGATGAAAATACAGTTATCTGATATTAAAGTTGCAATCTGAGCGGTTGCAATCCAGTTTGCAGCGGCCGCTTTAAGAGGGGACTCCTGGATTTCATCATTAGACATCATTCCGTCAATGCCCACATAGGCGGTCGGACATGAAAATATCTCTTCACATTTTGCGACAACGTCCAGAACTCCATCCTTTTTAGTGCCATATGCATCTACAAGCTCAGCAGTCATGGAAATGCCCACAGCATCAATTTCTTCAACAGGACATATGTTTTCTATAAGCTCAACCAGAACACGTGACAAATCATCATTGTTACTCCACATTGGAAGATATGCAAAATCAACTTCTATATTTTTAATTTCACCGTTTTCAAAATCAATTACCGCCAAATCGGTGTTTGCACCACCAATGTCAAAACCTGCAATTTTCATTATTAAATTCTCCTAATTTCCAAGTCATTTCCAGACTTTATAAATTCCACTTCCCCATCCAGGGAAACATCCAAATCATCAATGTCAATTTTTTCATCGATTAAATCAACTATAGTTTTACATATATTAAAATTTGAAACCTTACGCAATCCTACAAAAGGAGTTGTGAATCTGGAATTGATTTCCAAAAGATAAACTGAATAGACATCTTTTTCATCGGCATTGATTATTAAATCAACACCCACAAAGCCTTTAATACCGTCAATAGCTTCAACTGCCTTTTTGGATATGTCAAATAGTTCCTCTTTGAATTTGCTTTCATATGGTAATTTTCCACCAAGATATACTGCGTCATCATCATTCAGTTCAATATATTGCTTGTTTAAGCTTATTGGAATGGCTTTACTGCCGTCTGAAATCAGACTAACGCTGACGTCTTCCCCTTCAATATATTCCTGCACAAGTACCCTGGAACCAGGAACAAATATCTTATCCAAATCCAAAGTCAAATCTTCAATATTTTCAATCAGAACTATATTTTCACAGTCAACTCCAACCAACGGTTTGATAATCAGTTTCAAAGGAGTCAGCGGGTCTTCAGCCTGCCATTTTTCATGGAGATTTTCAATGGCCCGTTTCCAGTATCCTTTAGGATCTATTTTGAATTTGAATGACCTTGGCTGTGGAACTATATTGAAAAGCTCTTCATAAGTCACGAATTTATCGGATGTTTTTAAACAGGCATCTGCTGAGGATGTGTAAGTTTTAACGCCGTTGTCCTCTAAAATTTTTGTAATGTTGTAGAGATTGTTATTGTCTTCAGCAGATATGAAAATGGCTTTTTTGAACTGTGAAGCGTTTTTGCCAAGCCAGTCTATAATGTTTTCATCGATTAAAATCGGACTGACGTTGTCGAACTTGCTTACATCATTTTCATAAGATTTGTTAATAACCAGATTGACCGGGAAGTCTTTCAAATCATTTAAAAGTGCGAAAATCAATTCTTCCGCTTCAGATATTATGCTTTTATCGCTTACGCCTGAAGCGGTGAAATATTCGAATACCAAAATTGAATCATAGTCGTTTGTCATAAGTAATCATCATTCCATTTATGTTTAAGTCATCATGCGGAAATACCATATTCTGCCCGTCAAAGACCATGTGAATCAATGCGTTTTCCTTTTGCTCAAATTCACTGACAGTAATATCTTCATCAATAGCTGCCATTTTTCGTGTGAAAATGTTCATGATATCTTCTGGAGCCTGAATATTTAGTTTGCCTTCATCATAATATTTTTCTATTGCATCAACAGTCTTTTGAGCTGCATTGCCCTGACCGTACGGGTTTTGTGCATCTTTCATCCTTTGGGCGAATCCTTCATCAGTTAATATTTTACTGGCATTTTCTAAAATTGCTTTTTTATCGGAACCTACCAAAATGTTTCCGCCTGCAGTTACGGTTTCAGGCCTTTCGGTATTGTATCTCAATGTCAATGCAGGTACATTAAGTGTAATAGCCTCTTCCTGAAGGCCTCCTGAATCTGTTAATATTAATGTTGATTTTGAAGTTAAAAGTAAAAAATCCAGGTATCCTATAGGTTTTACGATATGGACATGATCGAGATTATTCAATTCATCGAAAAGGCCGAAATTTTTAAGTGTATTTTTGGTTCTCGGATGAATAGGGAAAATAATGTTCATTTCGCTTAAATCCTTTAAAGCTTCAATGATGCTTGTTACCCTTTCTTTGACATCCACATTTTCAGCCCTGTGCATTGTTAATGTTAGGATGTTGTCCATATTTTCAATATCCAAATCACGAAGGGATTCCTCTTCAAAGCCTCTTTTCTCAGCAATTTCAAGATGTCTGAAACATGCGTCAACTACAGTATTTCCGGTAACGAACATGTTTTTCCTGGATATTCCTTCAGACAATAGGTTGATTGCTGAGTCATATGTTGGAATAAAATACATCAGGGAACATACATCTGCGGCCATCCTGTTAATCTCTTCAGGCATTGTCACATCATATGACCTAAGGCCCGCTTCAACGTGGCCAACTGCAATATGCAGTTTCGCACATACAAGTGCTCCTGCAAGCACCGCATTTGTATCTCCTTGAACAAGAACAATATCCGGTTTTTCTTCAAGCAGAATCTCTTCAATTCCTTTCATCATGAGTCCAGTCTGTTTTGCATGGCTGCCTGAACCTACATGGATGTTGTAATCAGGAGTTGGAATTTCCAAATCTTTAAAAAAAGTATCTGACATTTCCTTATCATAATGCTGACCGGTGTGAAGAACAATTTGACTAATGCCTCTTTTATTGATTTCAGCAATAATCGGAGCCATCTTAATAATTTCCGGTCGGGTTCCTAAAATAGTTGCAATTTTCATATTAATCCCTCAATAAATATATTAAATAAAATGATTTAAAAATTTTTAGAAAAAAATAGTTAATTAACCATATAATGGGCCACATAAAATGAGCCTATAGCAATACCAAAAGCAGTACAAACCGCAAGGATAGCTATATTAAGTAAAAACGCTTCAATAAGCCCCCTTGTTGGAAATTTATTGTTATGCTTTTCTTTAAATAGAAGCGCATCAAATATTGTGGGCGCAGTAATAATTATTGCAATAAGTATAATGAACGGAATTGCATCAAACCATAAATTTGAACTGTTATGATTTATGGCAAGGTAAAATCCTAAAACTAAACCAATGATTATAGCAATAATGGATAATTTATCAAAAACTTGATATACTCTGGTCATAATTTGCCTCAAATATAGTTATGGTAAAAACTTATATATTAATGTAAGTCATTCAAACTTTTAATGATTGATTCACGAATGGCGTACTTCTTTTGAAAATCAGTTAGACAATCAACCAAATCACGCCTGAATCTTTCACATGCATAATCATCATAGCGGAACTTTATCCCATCATACTGAATGTCCATCAAAATCAGGTATTCCGGCTCCATAACTTTAATATATGCTCTTGGTTCGTCTTCACCGGGGTTTAACAGCTTTTCAACCTGGCCAATATCCATCTTATCTGTTGCCACATCAACAAAAACCCTCATCATCTTTCTTACCATGTTCCATAAAAATGACTCCCCATAAATATCAACAAAAATAGGGGAAAGTGTATCATGCAGATTAGGGAATTCCTTTTTGTGATAATCATCCAAACTGACCTTGCTAATTTTTATATCATCAATAGTCCTTGTGGTGGTTTTCTGAAAGCGTTTTGTGAAATTGGTGAAGTTGTGGGTTCCTTTAAAAATTTCAGCAACCTCATTGAGTTTGTCAACATCAAGATCCTGAAACAGCAGGTACCTGTATTGTCTCATCTGTGCATATCTCGGTTTGAATGCATATCTTACAGGAGCGCTTGCAAGAATCTGAATATCATCAGGCAGAGAATTGTTTATTTCATTTACCCTGACCTCTTTTTCAGACTGAAAACTAATTACATTACCCAAACTGTGAACTCCAGCATCAGTTCTTCCTGCTATTCTGAATCTGGACTTTTTTAAATCGTCAATATAATCCAGCTTGCGCAGGTGATATATTAACTCCTCTTCAACCGTTCTTAAGTTGGGCTGTCTTTGAAAGCCATGAAAATTAGTACCGATATATCCGATTTTTAATGCTGTTCTTTTCATCAATTAAATATTTAACACAATAGAACATAAAGTTTGGGAAAATAGCTAAAAAAAGAGGAGGGTAAATAGCTAATGGCTAGCTATTTACATGGACATATGACTTGATTTATATTTATGTTATAATCATAAGAAGATAATTAAAATTTAATTGAGATAGAGTAGTTAAATTGCTTTAATTTTAATTATCTTGATTACTCATGTGTATAAGTAACTAATTTATAATTAATAGTAATAATCATATAAATGTTATTAAAGAACTATCTACATATACCGGCTTTAAATTTAAAAATAAGTTATTTTAAACAGTTAAATTACATATAACTAAAAATATGGTCTGCAATAGCCCTATAAAATAATAATGATAATTTTTTACGAATTTGTAATACTCACTATTTCAAATCAAATCACTTAAAATAGAAAAAAACAAAATTACAACATTTTTTAATTAATTTAAAACATGTTAATTCAATTAAATAAGACAATAAAGCAAAACAAACAAGAATAGTGAAAAATAATAAATAATAAAAAAATTTAAAAAAGTATTACTTTTCAATAAAATAATACTTCCAAATCTAAATTAATTCCTTAACCATGTGAGTGGTTTCATCATAGTCATCTTCTTCAATGGTTATTTTATAACCCAATGATTTCCAGAAAGGCAGTGCTGCATCAAGATACCTGTGAGTATGCAAGTAAATTTTTGAATAACCTGCATTTTTTGCAAAGTCTTCCATTACATTGACAAGCCGGCGGGCAATACCATGTCGCCTGTAGTTTCCATCAACCATAAGTCTCCAAATACTTGCAGTATCATCTTTTGAATAAACACCCTTGAATAAGTCATAATCCTTATCATATGCCCTGATTCCTGCTGTAGCTACAATCTTATCACCATCCCAAGCAACAAACATGCA
Source organism: Methanobrevibacter sp. (assembly GCF_015062935.1). Taxonomy (NCBI): domain Archaea; kingdom Methanobacteriati; phylum Methanobacteriota; class Methanobacteria; order Methanobacteriales; family Methanobacteriaceae; genus Methanobrevibacter; species Methanobrevibacter sp. Next base: position 57,023 of record NZ_SUTM01000008.1, read on the forward strand.
ATTGCAGTCAGGTGAAATGTAATATTCCTTCATACCGTCGATATCATAGTGAAATTTTGGAGTGGGACCTATACCATATTCAATCATAATTTGGCCATATAAGAATTCCTTAACGTCCTCTATTTCATTTATATCATCACTAATTTCTCTAATAACAACATTCATAATATCACATGAAAAATAAAAAAAAATAATAAGGAAAATAAAATTAATTTCCCTTATTCTTGAGCAGTTTCAGGATTAAGTAATTTTTCCACATTTTCCCCAATAAGGTCAAATAATAATACAACAATCAGTAATGACATACCAGGATAAAATGCTAGCCACCAGTATCCGGATGACAGATAATGCATGGACTCTGATAAGATAACTCCAATTGCAGGTTCATGAGGAGGTAATCCGAATCCTAAAAATGTAATAGCCGCTTCGTGCATAATAGCATGAGGGAACATTAAAATTACACCAACAATAATCTGAGATACCACCAATGGCAAAATATGTTTGGTAGCAACCCATATTTTAGATCTTCCAAGATTTTCAGCCAGATGGACATATTCTTTAGTTTTAATCTCTTTTACTTCAGACCTGAGAACTCTTGCCAAAGGAGTCCAATGAGTTAAACCAACACCCATTACAACACCAAACACTCCACCACCGAACATGATGGAAACAAGAATAATTAAAAGAATATGTGGAATGGAACCGAATAAATCAATTATTCCAGCAACAATTTCATCTGCAAGTCTGTTGAAACTTGAAAATAAACCTAAAATTATAGAAATAATTGTACTGACCACCGATGCAATGAATCCTACCATCAAACTTAACCCGAGACCTGCAATAGTTCTTTGAAACATGTCTCTTCCCATCCAGTCTGTACCGAAAAGATGTTCAAAGGAAGGCATCTGATTTGCACTAATGAAACTTGTAGGAATATCCCTGACAAAGTATCCTGAAACAAATACAGAAATAATAACTAAAGCTGAAATAATAATTATCACAAGAGTTTTAGTCCTAAGATTTGCAGGATATAAAAACCATTGCCTTTTTTCATCAGTTTTCTTTTTAATCACTGAACTCACTCTCCTTAATTCTTGGGTCAATCAGGTAATAGGAGAGATCCGCAAGCAAATTACCTACAAACACAAATATTGCACTGAAAATTACAATTCCTAAAAACAGCGGCACATCACTTTGAAGTCCTGCGGCAACAGCCGTCTGTCCGATTCCAGGATATGAAAATACCTGTTCCACTAAAACAGCACCGCCAAATAACTCACTGAATGATAAGAATTGTAGAGTTATTGCAGGAAGCAGGATATTTCTTATTCCATGATTTTTGACTAAATCCCAACCTTTTTCTCCTCTTGATTTAGCAAATAAAACATAATCAGAGGATAAAACTTGGATTAACTCGTTACGAGTATACATTGCAATAGGTGCAAGACCGACCAAACTTAATGTTAAAGTAGGAAGCACAAGCCTTGTTGCCCATTCCATAAATGTAGCATCAGTACTTCTAACACCGATAGGGACTCCAAAACCAATTGGGAACCAACCTAAATAGACTGAAAATACCATTAAAATAAGCATTCCAACCCAAAAGGAGGGAGCAGATTGAATTGCATAACAATAAACTTTTACTGCTTTATCTATCAAAGATCCTTTATTTTTACCAGCAACCACTCCGAAAACAAAACCTAATACACCACTTAATATCCATGATATTGCCATCAATACAATTGAAGCCATAAATTTCTCGAAAATAATGTCAATAACAGGAGCACGATAAATTAAGGATGTACCCAGGTTACCTTGAACCAAATCCAATAACCAGTGATAAATTTTTGTTGGTAAAGGAACATTTACACCGAAATAACTTTCCAAAATAGCTCTCTGACCTTCAGAAACAGCAGCTCCTTTCAGATAAGTAGTTACAGGATTAATAGGGGATAAATCTAATAAAATAAAACTGAAAATTGCAACAACAATCATCAAAATTATAAATCTTATTAATTTATAACCAAAGAATTTTAAAATTTGATTTTTATTCAATAATAAACCCCCTTAAAGTATTTAAAAAAATAAAAAAAGGAAAAAGGATTAATTAAGCTGTAGAGTTGGTTCTTGTCCAATCACAGATGTTAATTAATACATCGTTTCCTAAACCGTCAGGTTGATTACCAATATCGATTCCATCTTTGATGAAGTAGTTGTAGTCATAATTGACTAACCATACAAATGGAGCGTCACCAGCAGGACCCCAACCTCCGCCATTAACTAAAGCGGATTGAGACCATAAATCGTTTGCAGTACTTAAATCACTGGAATGCATTGCTTCATCCATTAAGTTATCGGAATCAGTATTGTTATATAAGTTAGGGTTCATATAGAATCCGTCTGCCTCTTTACTGTGGTATTGTTGGTAGATGGATTTATATGGGTCTGGAGAAGTTTGTTGCATTAATGCAGCTGAGCAGTACATGTTTTGGTAAATAGTATCCCAGTCAGCACCTACTAAATTAACTTCAATTCCAATTTCTTTTGCTTGTTCAGCGAATACTGTGGATAAAGATTGTCTGTCAAGATAATCTGGCGGGTAGTATAAATCAAATGATGCTTTTACACCATCTTTTTCAACTATTCCATCACCATTAGTATCGTTCCATCCGCCTTCAGCCAATATCCTTTTAGCTTCATCAACATTACTGTCATTGACTTTAGCATCAGGATTTGCATAATCCCTGGTATCTACACTTGTATATTCAGGAGTAGCGTGTCCGGAGAAAATTTCATCACACATTTTTTGACGATCAACACCAACGTTTAATGCTTCTCTGATTGCTTTATCGGAAGTTACATTGTTTCCTATTTTATAGGTACCATTGTAAGAATCACCATTGTCAGGGAGATAAGGTAAAGATACACCCTGTGCCCTACCTGCTGATTTTTCAATGAATTGATATCCGTCAACAGATTGGTTCAATGCTGAAGTAGCAACAGGCACTACATCAATTTCGTTTGATTTAGCTAATTCTAACCATGTAGATTCTTCAGGGAACAATAAGGTTAATTGAGTAAAGTATGGTTTTTCACCATAGTAATTATCGTTGATTTTGAATATTGCTTGTTGGCCTTTATCCCAGTGGTCTAAAACATAAGGTCCAGTACCGATTGGGTTTTCACCGTAGGTATTGTTATCGTATGAATCAGAAGGAACAATACCCAAATATCTTAAATCATAAATAAAAGTTGATCTTGGTTCAACTAAATTAAATTCTACTGTGGTAGCATTAACTGCAGTTGCATTTTCAAGATTGGTTAAATCTAAATCAGATTCTGTTGCTTTTGCAGTGTTGAATGTAAATGCTACATCTTCTGCATCAAAAGTGGAATTATCTGAAAATTTAACATCATTTCTTATATTTACTGTCCATGTTTTTCCGTCACTGCTGATTGAGTAATCAGTAGCAAGGTCCGGTTCCATAGTTCCATTTTCGCCTGTTTTAAATAAACAGCTTTGTACTAAAGGATTATAGTTTTGGTGTCCGCATCCCCAACCCGTGAGAGGATTAAAACCTGCTTCAGGTTCTTTAATGTTACTGTGAGCAGCTACAGTTAAATGAGTAGGATCGCTGTCAGCAGAACCTCCCATAAATGCGAATGCTGCAGCAACAATAACCACTAAAGCTACAACCCCACCAATTAATATTTTTTTATCCATATCTTTTTCACCATAAAAAATCATTAAATTATTATTAAAATAAAAGTAATACTTTTAAGAATAATTTTACTTAATAAGTAATACTAATTTGATTTATTTTAATATGTTTTATAATTTACAAAAACAACATATAAAAACATATTTATTACTTCTAAATTATTATTGATAAACTAAAAAATATTCAAACTTAGCAGATAAAAAATAACAGATAGACAAATAAAAAAAGAAAAATCCCCTAATTAAAAGAAAATAATCAGAAAAATAAAACAGAAACATATACAAGAAAATTATCAAAAGTAATACAAAAATTAAATTTAAATAACATCACAGTTAAATATTGGCTCATGACTATTTCTTTTGAACTAAAAAACTATTTGCTGAAAAACGGTGCAATAGAGGTAGGATATGCAGATATAGAAAATTTCACACCCAAAAAAGACTTAAATACAGGCATTGTTTTTTATATCACATACCCCAAGGAAATAATAAAAAATATGAAAAATGCACCCACAAAAGAATATGTAGAAGAATTAGTTAGTTTAAACACACGTTTAGATGAATTAGGTATGAAATGTGAAGAATATCTGATAAATAAAGGTTTTAATGCATATGCCCAAACAAAAAAAAGATTGGGAACTGATTTTGGTGAATTTAATTCCTTTGAGCTACCACATAAAACCATAGCCACACGTGCAGGTCTTGGCTGGATTGGAAAATCAGCACTATTTACAACAAAAAAATACGGATCCGCCTTAAGATTATCCTCTGTTTTAACTGATGCACCTTTAAAAATTGGAACTCCAATACTAAAATCCCAATGTGGAAAATGTATGGAATGTAGAAATGCATGTCCCGGAGGCGCCATAAGCGGGAAAGAATGGAACTACAGACTTAAACGTAACGAATTTTACGACGATAAAAAATGTGAAAAATATGCATTAAAAGTTTCAGAAGAAAATCTGGGAAAAGCAGATACGGTATGTGGAAAATGTATCTATGCATGTCCACATACACAAAGATATATTAAAAAATCATAATTTTACAGCATAGCGAAAATCATTCGCTGAAGGATTAATTTCTAATCCCCTAATAGTTTTATCCATATGAACTGTTTCAAGCTCATCATTTGCATCCAGAACAACAACAAAACCCATCTTTGTCCAGAATTCCAAAGCACCATTTAAATTCTTATGAGTATGCAAGTAAATTTTTTCAAAATCGGCATCATTGGCAAAATTTTCTGCAATACTGAATAATTTTGAAGCTAAACCGCAACGACGATATTCCTCATCAACAAACAGTCTCCAAATACTGGAGGTTGCATCTTTCGAATACAGAGATCCAAATTCAGAAAAATCTTTGTCATAAGCTCTAATGCCAATTGTTCCAATAATTTCACCAGATTTAAAATAAGCGACGAAAAAATTATTACGTTCAGGATTAATGTAATAATCCTCCATTTTTATAATATCTTCATGCCATTCAGGAACATAATCATACCCAAATTCTTTTTTAATCATTTTAAACAAAAATTCTTGAACATCCCTAATCTGTTTTGAATCATTGCCTAACGGTTTAATTATAACATTCATGAAAACACCCGTAAAAGTATTACATTTATTACAAAATATATGTTATTAGTAATACTTTTTTAAATATTTTGATTAACTTTAATATTGATAAAGTACAAATTAGTATTTAAAGATTACCATTTGATTATGTAAGGTGAATATATGGAGAAATTACTAGATGTAGAAAACGTTTCAATTTCATTTATACAATACACAAAAGGTTTGAATCAGCAAAACCTGCAAGTTATCACCGATTTAACATTAGATATCTCCGAAGGTGAAATTTTAGCAGTTTTAGGCTCAAGTGGATCTGGAAAAAGCCTTCTTGCACATGCAATTTTCGGAATTCTTCCAGAAAATGCAAAACTAAACGGAAAGATAAAATTCAAAGGAAAAGAACTGTCTCAAAAAGACAAGGAAGAGATAAGAGGAAAAGATATGGTTCTTGTACCACAATCTGTTAACTTCCTTGACCCCTTAATGAAAATATCCGACCAGGCAATTGGCCATACAGAAAATGATGCGGAAAGAAATGAAAAGAAACAGAAACAAAGAAAAATATTTGAACATTACAATCTTGGACCAGAAGTAGATGAAATGTATCCTTTCCAACTATCAGGAGGAATGGCAAGAAGAGTATTGGTATCAACAGCATTACTATCCAATCCAAAACTTGTGGTAGCAGACGAACCAACCCCAGGTTTAGATGAAAAAACTGTGAAAGAGACTCTGAATCATTTTAAACATATGAAAGATGACAACATAGGCGTTTTATTAATCACACACGATATTCATGCGGCACTAGAAGTGGCGGATAGAATAGGAATATTCTACTCAGGATACGTAATAGAAATAGCAGAAAACAAAGACTTCACAGGAGATGGAGAAAACCTCCTACACCCATACACAAAAGCACTATACAAAGCACTGCCAGCAAACGGATTCGAACTAACTAAAGGACACCAACCACTACACGGAGAAATACCAAACGGATGCCCATACTACGACAGATGCGAAATGCGCTTTGACAGATGCAAACAGGAAAGACCACAACTAATCGACCTGGGAAACAAAAAAGTAAGATGCTTTAAATACGAAGAAGGTGATTAACAATGAAACTCAAAGCAGAAAACATATCTTTCAAATATCCTTCCGCTAAAAATTACATATTAAAAGACATTAATCTTGAACTTGACAATAATAAGGTAATTGGTTTAATTGGTGACAGTGGAAGTGGAAAATCCACATTATGTAAAATCTTATCAGGATATGTAACAAAATTTGAAGGGAGGGTTACATTCGATGGAAATCCATTGCCTAAAAAAGGATTCAAACCTGTACAATTGATTTATCAACACCCTGAAAAGGTAATGAATCCAAAATGGAAAATGAAAGAGGTTTTGGAAGAATCATGGGATGTTAATGATGAAATGCTGTCAGAATTCGGTATCCAAAAATCCTGGCTGACAAGATTTCCTCAAGAGTTATCCGGTGGAGAACTTCAAAGATTCTCCGTTTTAAGGTCACTTAATCCAAATACCAAATTTTTAATTGCAGATGAAATGACCACCATGCTTGATGCAATCACACAGGTGCAGATTTTAGATTCAGTTTTGAAAATAGTAAAACAAAGAAACATGGGATTTTTACTTGTAAGTCATGACATGGATTTGGTGGAAACCATTTGTGATGAAAAAATCTATCTCAAAGACATCAACAACATCTAATATTAATATATTTTTTTAATCAACCACCACCTATTCTAAATTTTAATATATAAATAAAGTAATACTTAGTTTATAAATAAATGAAAAATAAGTAATAAAATAATACTTTTTTTAAAAAATATTCAAATTTGTAATACTCTTTTTAGAAACTTTTAAATAACTAAATTTAATAATAATTAAATAATTGTTATTAATTATAATAATACTTTTTTTAAAATAATTATGACAATTATATTTTATATGATTATGGAGATAATATAATGGATACTAAATACATTATTGGAATAGTAGCTGTTATTCTAATAGCTATAATTGCTGGAGCAGTCCTCATGGGAGGATCATCCACACAAAGAGCTGACGACGAACTCGTAGTTGCTGCTTACAGTCACGGAGGAGAACCAGAAGCTGGTTTTGATCCAATACTTGGGTGGAACTACTTAGCAGAACCTTTAATTCAATCAACATTATTAAAAATGACCCCTAACATGACCTATAAAAACGATTTGGCCTCAAGTTGGGAAGCAAACGACAACTTTACTGAATATACAGTGAAAATCAAAGACGGCATTAAATTTACAGACAATACTACCTTAGATGCTGAAGACGTAGCATTCACATATAACACTGCTGCAACAACCGGAGCAAGTGAACTGGACTTTACCAGTTTGGAAAATGCTACAGCAACTGACAAAAACACAGTAGTTTTCAAATTAAACAGACCGGACTCTACTTTTGTAGATAAATTCGCATACTTAGGTATTGTTCCATCAGATTCATACAACAACGAAACTTACGGATCCAACCCTGTAGGTTCCGGACCATATAAATTTGTACAATGGGACAAAGGTCAACAAGTAATCCTTGAGAAAAACCCTGATTACTACGGAAAACAACCTGAATTTAACAAATTAACCATTCTCTTTGAAATGAATGATGCTGCATTTAACTCTGCTAAAAACCACGAAGTTGATGTAGCTGCAGTACCATTAGCATATGCTAATGAAACCATCGAAGGATACAACATGAGCTTACTCGACACCATTGACGTGAGAGGATTATCCTTACCAGTTGTAAACAACACAGGTAACACTACCGAAGACGGTAACCCAATCGGTAACAACGTAACTGCAGACAAAGCAATAAGAGAAGCATTAAACTACGGTATTAACAGAACTGCAATTGCACAAGGTGCATTAAACGGATTCGGATACCCTAACTACGACGGTATTGCACACCAATTACCATGGGCAAATGCTGAAGTGAACAACATTTCCGACGGTGATGTTGACAGAGCTAAAGAAATCTTAGCACAAGGCGGATGGAACGACACTGACGGTGACGGAATTGTTGAAAAAGATGGAATGAAAGCATCCATTAATGTATACTATTCATCAGATGCAACAGAAAGACAAGCTATTGCTGTAACCATTTCTGAACAAGCAAAAGAATTCGGTATTGAAGTAAACGCTACTGGTTCCAACTGGGATGAAATGGGATCTCACGTAAACAGTGACCCTATCGTATGGGGTTGGGGTTCAACTGACCCATCCACCATGTACAACCAGTACTACAGTGGAGGCATCGGCCAAGGATACAGTAACCCTGCTTCAATCAACAACAGTGCTGTTGACGCACACATTAACAATGCAATGTCTATGGACCGTGAATCTTCATACTCCGAATGGTCTGCAGTTTCATGGGACGGAAGCAACGGTATTTCCCCATTAGGTGACGCAGCATGGTTATGGGCTGGAGAAATCAAATACGGATACTTCGTAGATAACAGTTTAGATATCTCTGAAGATACCGCTCTCTTACAACCTCACGGTGGAGACATCTTCTCCAACATCTACGACTGGCATCGTGTTTCTTCAATAGAACAATAGACAGATGAATTTTTAGAGTTAAATTTTTATTTAACTCTCTCTTTTTCCCTTTTTTAAGGAGATTTAATAATGAATAAAGAAAGATTACTCAAATTTTTAGGAAAAAAAATTGTCCGTTTTGTAATCTTGCTTATTTGTGTCATATTGTTGAGTTTTTTATTACTTGATTTATCACCTATAAACCCTGTTAAAACTTACATCAGCAATGTAGTGATATCTCAAGACCAAATTGCCCAGTTAGAAGCTTATTGGGGTGTAAATGAACCAATTACAAGCAAAATGGCGAATTGGTTTGCAAATGTTATACAAGGTAATTTAGGTACCTCTTTAATATTCAGAGTACCTGTAATTGATGTTATTTTAGAAAGATTTACAGCATCCCTTGTATTGATGTTAGCATCATGGGCATTCTCCGGAATTTTAGGATTCCTATTAGGAGTTATTGCAGGATTTAAAAAAGACACAATAATTGACAAAGCAATAAAAGTTTACTGTTACGTTTTACAATCTGCACCAACATTCTGGATTGCATTAATCATCCTCATGGTATTCAGTATTTATTTAGGATGGTTCCCGACAGGACTTGGTGTTCCTATAGGCACATTAAGTGAAAATGTTTCATTTTGGGATTGGTTAAACCGTTTAATATTACCTATGATTACACTAAGTATCGTTGGAGTAGCTTCAATTGCATTATACACCAGAGATAAGTTAATCGATGAAATGAACAGTGATTATTTCTTATTTGCAAAAGCAAGAGGAGAAAGCGGTTGGAATTTAATTAAAAGACATGGTATTAGGAATATTTTGCTTCCTGCAATCACCTTACAGTTCTTAGGATTTTCAGAATTATTCGGTGGTGCAGTTTTAGTAGAACAGATATTCACATACCCTGGAATTGGACAGGCTGCAGTTTCAGCAGGACTTAGAAGTGATGTTCCGCTTCTTTTAGGAATTGTTATATTCAGTGCAATATTCGTATATTGCGGAAACTTAATTGCTGATTTATTATACAATTTCGTTGATCCAAGAATTAAAGAAGGTGAAAATGATGGCTAACTCTGAAAACGGTCCGAGCATATACAATCCATTTGCAAGAATGAATTTAAGAACTAAAACATTATTGACAATCGGATTATCAGTTTTTATTTTAGTTATTGTTGTAATTTCTAGCTTCTTTATTAATTCTGCAGACATAACAACCAACTTCCAAGCAATGAATAAACCGCCATCCTTTGAACATTTATTCGGTACTGACTGGATGGGTAGAGACATGTTTACCCGTACTCTAAAAGGATTAGGTTTAAGTGTTCAGATTGGTGCTGGAGCATCTATATTAAGCAGTGTTATCGCTATTGCTTTAGCATTCTTAGGAAGTATAAATAAATATTTAGACAGTTTCATGTCATGGTTAATTGATTTGTTCTTATCCATTCCACATATTTTATTAATCATCTTAATTTCAATTGCTTTAGGCGGAGGAGCATTCGGTGTAACTATAGGAGTAGCTATAACACACTGGACATCCCTTGCAAGAGTTTTAAGAGCGGAAATTAAGCAGATTCAGACATCAGATTTCGTAAAATTGTCTGAAAGATTTGGAAAATCAAGGTTATGGATTGCAAGAAAACAGATATTGCCGTTAGTTACAACCCAGATTATCGTAGGAACAATTTTAATTTTCCCACATGCAATTATGCACGAAGCAAGTGTAACATTTTTAGGTTTCGGACTTTCACCTCACGAACCTGCAATCGGTATCATTTTATCCGAATCCATGAAATATCTTGCAACAGGTAACTGGTGGTTGGCATTGTTCCCAGGTTTAGCATTATTAATATTGGTATTGTTATTTGATATTGCTGGAGAAAACATTAAAAAGATACTTGACCCTACAAGTGCAAATGAATAAGGTGATAACATGGAAAAACTATTAGATGTTGAAAACGTTTCAATTTCATTCATTCAATATACCCAAGGTTTAAATCAAAGAGACCTGAAAGTTATCACCGATTTAACACTAGACATATCTGAAGGTGAAATTTTAGCAGTTTTAGGTTCAAGTGGATTAGGAAAAAGTCTTCTAGCACACGCAATATTCGGAATCCTACCAGAAAACGCAAACCTAAACGGAAAAATCAAATACAAAGGAAAAGAACTAAGCCAAAAAGACAAAGAAGAAATTAGAGGAAAAGATATGGTGCTGGTACCTCAATCAGTGAATTTTCTTGATCCCCTAATGAAAATATCCGACCAAGCAATAGGACAAACAGCAAATGATGATGAAAGAAAAGAGAAAAAACAAAAACAAAGAGAAATCTTCGAACACTACAACCTAGGACCAGAAGTCGACGAAATGTACCCATTCCAACTATCCGGAGGAATGGCAAGAAGAGTACTCGTATCCACCGCACTACTATCAGACCCAAAACTGGTAGTAGCAGACGAACCAACACCCGGATTGGATGAAAAAACAGTGCAAGAAACTTTAAATCATTTTAAACATATGAAAGATGACAACATTGGAGTCTTATTGATTACACATGACATCCATGCAGCACTGGAAGTAGCAGATAGAATTGGAATATTCTACTCAGGATACGTAATCGAAATCGCAGAAAACAAAGACTTCTCAGGAGACGGAGAAAACCTCCTGCACCCATACACAAAAGCACTATACAAAGCACTGCCAGCAAACGGATTCGAACTAACCAAAGGACACCAACCACTACACGGAGAAATACCAAACGGATGCCCATACTACGACAGATGCGACATGCACTTTGACAGATGCAAACAGGAAAGACCACAACTAATCGACCTAGGAAACAAAAAAGTAAGATGCTTTAAATACGAAGAAGGTGTTGAAGATGGAACTTAAAGGAACCAATATTTCATATAAATACCCCTCTGCAAAAAACTACATATTAAAGGATATTGACATATGTATCCCCAACGATAAAATCATAGGTTTTGTTGGAGACAGCGGTAGCGGAAAATCAACACTATGCAAAATACTTGCAGGCCACATAAATAAGTTCGAAGGCAATGTAACACTCGACGGCAAAGAATTGCCTAAAAAAGAATTCTGCCCAGTTCAGTTAATTTTCCAGCACCCTGAAAAGGTAATGAATCCAAAATGGAAAATGAAAGATGTTCTGGAAGAATCCTGGAAAGTTGATGATACATTATTATCTGAATTCGGTATACAAAAATCCTGGATGACAAGATTTCCCCAAGAGCTTTCAGGAGGAGAATTGCAAAGATTCTCCGTTCTAAGAGCATTAAATCCAAAAACCAAATTCATAATTGCTGACGAAATGACCACAATGCTTGATGCAATCACACAAGTGCAGATCATAGATTCCGTATTGAAAATAGTAAGGCAAAGAAACATGGGATTCCTGCTAGTAAGTCACGATAAAGACTTGGTACATACAATCTGTGATGACATAATTTATTTAAAGGATATTAATGGTGTCTAATCATTAATATCTATTAATTTTTTAACATACCTGTCTGCCCAGATTAAGGTAATGTTATTGGATATGACCTCACCTAAAACAATGCCCATCCATGCACCCCATACGCCATAACCCAAAACGATACTGAAAAGGACTGCAAAAAATATTGTAAAACCTGTTTCTCTCAATATTGTCTGAAACATTGCAGTGATTCCCCTGCCAACACCCTGAAAGACATATGTTGAAGCAACACCGACAGCCATGGTAGGATAATAGATTACAATCCATGACAAAAAGCTTGTCAGTTCGGCTAAAATCCTTACGCTGCTTCCTGATGAAGCAAATACTGATGCAATGTTTCCTGCAAATACATTAGTCAGAATAGCTATGACTATTGCAATGACTATGGATATTTTCATGGAATATCTGTGTGCAATCTGAATATTTCTGAAGTTATTAGCACCATAATTAGCTGCAGTAACACTTATCAGCGCAGTTCCGATGGCCAGCAATGGAGTAGTTCCAATGGTAACAATTCTCCATCCTGTTGAGTATACTGCAACCGAATCGGTTGTTCCGACATATGCCAAAAGGGCTGAGAAAACAGCGGCAAAAAATGCATTGTTTAAAAGCTGAACACTTGCGGGAATGCCCACCTTAACTATATCAACTGAAATATCTGATTTAAAATTAAAATTTGTTAAAGTGGGATGAAGGTAAGTGTCTTTTTTAATATAGAACCAATAAATCAGGATTGCAATTACAAATATTGAAGATATTACTGTTGCAATAGCTGCGCCTTTGACTCCTAAATTCAATGTATAAATAAATAACGGGTCCAAAATCATGTTCAATATGGCTGAGGCAATCATGGCATACATAGGCCTTTTTGTGTCCCCTTCACCTCTGAAAATGCCGTATAGCGCATTTGACAATATGATAAAAATTGACCCTAAAAGAATTATTACGCCATAATCGGTTGCATAGCCAATTGTTTGACCGGCGCCCATCGCATTCAGGACAGGATTTAGAAAAATCAGCAATATTACTGTTATTAAAATAGAAATGACAATATCTATCAAAATCGAATGAATTGATGCATTATCCGCTTTAATCTTATTTTCTTCACCAATGTATTTTGATATTGCAAAAGCCGCACCTGACCCCAGACCATTACCAAAACCTACCAGAATCATAAATATGGGCGTGAAAAATCCAACACCCGCCAAGGCATCTGCACCAAGACCAGATACCCAGGCAGCATCTATCAGATTATAAAAACTAGTGATAAGCAATGAAACTATCAACGGAATTGACATTTTTATTAATGCTTTTTTAGGATTTCCAAGCATTACATCAACATTATCCAAATTATCATTACCTAACATTAACTAATAGTTAAAGTTTATTAAGATATAAAGTTAATTGTTAAAAAAAAAAGTTAAAAATAGAATAGATTGAAACTATTCTTTTTTCTCAATGTATATTTCCTGTTTGTTTTCGAAGTTTGCATCATATACGATGTCTTCGGCGTTTTCTTTCATGTCCTGGAATGTTTCTTCCATATCTTTTTTAGTGGAAATTACTCCAGCCATTCCTTTTGTAGCCAAGTCTTTTGTGGTTTTGGATTTTAAAATGTGAGCACCAATAAGACCTGCTGCAATACCGCCTGCAAAGAGCAGTGCATGTTTATGTTCTCTTACAAAAGGTTTGATTTGATCTTCAATAGCCATAATAACACTCCCGTTTATTAAAATCTATTTTTTGGATTTTTTAGATTTTTTGGATTTTTTAGAAGCTTTAGGTTCTTCTTCTTCCTCTTCTTCTACTTCTTCAGCTTCTACTTCAATTTCAACTTTATCTTCATCATCTGCTATTTGTGCTTCTGCATCTGCTTTAATTTCTTCAAGTCTGTCTTCAGCATCTTGTTTTACTGCCATAACACCAGCAACAGCATTGGTGGTTGCTTCTTTGACAGCTTTTGATTCTAATATTTTTTTACCTACTACTGCAGTTGCTACTCCAGCTGCAAAGATTAAAAGTCCTTTATGTTGTACTGCTTGATCTATTATTTTTCTGTGTACCATATCATCACCTATAATTATTTAGGTATTCCTAAATATTTATACTTAACTTTTAAGCTCAGCACGAAAAGATATCAAATATTTTTTAACATAACCTAAATTTTTTAATTGAAATTAAGTAATATTACTTAATATAACATTAAATTAATTCCACTATATAAATTAATCGGTTTAATAAGCTTTTTTAGGCTTATCAAAGAAAAAATATTTAGTTATACCAAATTTAAGCACGTCTAAATTCTTTTAAAATTTAGCAATGCCAAAAAAATAAAAAAGTATTAGAACAGTGGATCTTTCACCATTCCAATCCTAAATGAATTCAATATAACCAGTAAAGTTAAACCCAAGTCTCCAAAACCGACAGACATCATCAGTGTGATAATACCTAAAATTGCAAGTACTACACACAATAATTTTACTGCAATAGCTACAGTAATGTTCTGTTTAATGATTCCCATTGTTTTATGAGACAATGAGAACAGATATGGAAGCTTAGATATATCATCCTGCATCAATGCAACATCAGCTGTTTCGATAGCAACATCGGAACCTGCCGCACCCATCGCAATACCTATGTTTGCACGTGCCAGAGCAGGAGCATCGTTGATACCGTCACCAACCATAGCCACATCACCGAATTTGTTTCTGATTGTATCCAGGATATTTAATTTGTCTTCAGGCATCAGATTAGAATAGACATAATCTATTCCAATTTCATCAGCAACGCTTTTAGCTGCAATTTTATTGTCACCTGTAAGCATTACAGTTTGTACACCCTGCTCTTTCAAGTCTTTTATTACTTCATGAGCGTTTGACCTGATTTTATCGGATACTGTGATTATAGCCAATACTTTTTCTGCATTACCTATAAATACAATAGTTTTACCTTCAGCAGAGTACCTGTTGATTTCATCCCTTGAGATATCAAAGCTAGATCCTTCAATCAATGACTCGTTAGCTGCATAGTATTCATTGCTGTTTATATTACCGACAATACCTTTTCCAGGAACATTTCTAAACTCTCCGATTTCATCAAACGGAATATCGTTCATTGTTGCATAATTTACAATAGCCTGTGCAATAGGGTGTGAAGAGTTATGTTCAAGAGATGCTGCAATTTCAATGATATCTTCCTTGGAGTAGCTTTCATCCAATACTTCGACATCACTTAAAACCAGTTTTCCTTCTGTTAAAGTACCTGTCTTGTCAAAAATTACTGCTTTAACGCCTCTCATTTCTTCAACATATGTACTTCCCTTAATCAATACCCCGTTTTTAGTAGCTGAGGTAATAGCAGACACCATACCTACAGGAGTGGAAATTAAAAATGCACAAGGACATGAAATTACCAACAGTGAAAGTGCTTTATAAATCCAATCAACCAATGGCTGGCCAAATAACAGCGGCGGAACGAATGCCACACATGCAGCGGCAACCATCATGACAGGGGTATAATATTTAGCAACTTTTTCAACTAGTGACTCGGTTTCAGACCTGTTGAGCTGAGATCTTTTAACCAAAGTAACAATTTTTGATATTACTGAATCCTTAGCCTTTTTAGTTACTACAATTTCCAGATAACCATCCACATTAACGGTTCCTGAAAATACTTCATCACCAATTTCCTTTAAGACAGGGACACTTTCACCTGTGATTGAAGCTTGGTTAATGCTTGAAGAACCTGAAACGACATGACCGTCAAGAGGGACTTTATCTCCAGGTCTTACAATAACAATATCACCAATATTTACATCATCAACTTTTCTTTCTACTTCAGAATCCCCTACTTTAACTTTAGCGGTTTCAGGAGCTATTTCGACTAATGATTTGATTGAACGTTTTGCCCTGTGTTCTGCATAGTCTTCAAGGAATTCCGCAATGTAGTACAGGAATGTTACTGCGGCACCTTCTTCAGGATGTCCGATTATAAATGAAGCAACACATGCGATACACATCAGCATTGCAGGACCGACAGTGTGCCTTTTGACTAATGATTTATATGCAAGAATAGCTATTTCGTAACCTGCAATCAAAGCGCCAACCATGAAAATTACAGTCACTAATGTCGGATTGAATGATAACCATTCCAAAATATGACCCACAGCAAAACAAAGACCGCTTGCTACAATGATTTGAATTGGTCTGTTAGATATTAATGGTTTTCCTTCTGCTAATAATTCTTCTTCCTCTTCGCCGTCATCGTCATCATCAGCACAATCCGGACAACCGCAAATACTTATATTCACGTCATCATCGTCGTGGTCATGACAACCACAATCAGGGTCAGAACAAGTATCTTTATCCTCATGTTCATGCTCATGCTCATGGTCATGACAACCACAATCAGGATCACTACAAGAATCCTCTAGAACATGCTCATGCTCGTGATCGTGGCCATGCTCATGTTCATGATGATGCTCATGCTCATGCTCGTGATCGTGGCCATGCTCATGTTCATGATGATGCTCATGCTCATGCTCGTGATCGTGGCCATGCTCATGCTCGTGTTCATGGTCATGCTCATGGTCATGACAACCACAATCAGGATCACTACAAGAATCCGCTTCCTCATGCTCATGATGATGATGCTCGTGTCCGTGATCGTGGTCATGGTCATGGTCATGGTCATGGTCGTCTGCACAATCAGGACATCCACAAATGCTTATGTCAACATCTTCATCATAGTCTATTTCTTCTCTATGATCATATACGCTTAAATCAGTTTTTTCCTGAAAATCTCTCAATATTTGTTTATCATAATGATTAGAATCTGTACAGTGAATTTCATCACAATCTGGATCAAAACAGATATAATTGTAATGCTCAGGATTGCGGCAGTTTTCATCTGCACAATCTGCATCATAACATCTATTTTCAGCCATAGTATCACCAATTAAAAATTATTCTAATATATGTTCTAAACCTACTTTGTAAATCATTTCAATATGAAGGTCTGCTAAAGAATATCTTGCCATTTTTCCTTCTTTTTGATATTTGACAACATTGTTTGCACGCAATATCCTCAATTGATTTGAAACGGTTGTCTGATTCAAATCAAGTGCTTCACAGATATCGCATACGCACAAATCTTCTAGACAAAGCAGGGAAATAATTTTTAATCTTGTGGGATTTCCGAATATTTTGAAAAATTCTGAAAGCTCAGCGAATTCAGTTTCATCAGGTATGCGTTCTTTTACACGTTCCACAATGTCTTCATGAGAGTTGAATACTTCACACATACCCTCGTTATTGTTTTCAAGATTATTATTTTCCATAGTCATCACATATATTATATATTTACATATTATGATATGTTTATGTATTTAAATGTTGTCATATCATGATATTGTGATATGTTAATCTGAAACTCTAATGAACTAAAAAAAAGTATTAATTTAAAAGAAAATGTGTAAGAAAAGTATTAATTTCGCTAACATATATATGCTTTAAAATGTATATATTAAATTATATTAGTCATTTGAATATTTTTCAAATTATTTTGCAACTAATATTATCAAATAATAAGGTAACTTAAGGTAAGTGAATTTATGAAAAGAACTAAGAAATTGATTATAGCTATCTTATTAGTTGTTCTTATTGGATTGTTAATAATGATTGCAGGAGCATTATTCTTTAGCGGTCCTGATTTAACACAAGAAAGTAAGAATATCTTAGTATTGGCATCAGATAAAACCGAACAGCCAAATGGTGCAGTAGATATGGGATTTATGGTTCGTTTGGAAAACGGATCCCTTAAGAACTACACTCCAGTTTATCCTGGTGGAATGTCTCACCCAACACAAGGCGCACCCGGAGGCATAGGAGGACGTATGATGCTTCACGATTGTCTGTGGGACGGTACCCAGCAGGGTATGGAATATGCTAAAGAAATTGTAGAAGCAAATACAGGAATGCACGCTGATGCAGTAGTTGTTGTTTACGATGAAGGATTAGACAACATTATCGATTCAATCAGACCACTTTATGTGGACGGTGAAGTAAGCAACCTGAGTGCTACAGATATTGTTCGTTCAAACGATGCATATAACGGTTATGCAAGTAATGAAAATGTTCAAGGAACCATGTCTAGAGGAGATTCTGTTATGGTATTAGTTAAAGCTCTTGTTAATGTAACAAAAGACCCTGAAAAGAAAAGTACCATGATTAACCAAGCTCTTAAAGAATATTCCAACGGAAACATTTTAATGGAACCACAAGGTTCATTTGCTAAATTGCTTGCAACCAAAGGAATTGAACAACTAGGATAACATATTTTAATCTTTAAAGAATGCATTATTCTTTAAAGAACTTTTTTTATTATTTTAATCTAATTCTATTTTTAATAAGGACCCTATAGACATGTCCAGATATTTGAAACTATTCAACGTCTTTTAATGCTTCAACCATATCCAAATCACGAATTTTATCTGAAAAGATTAGATTAACACCAATTGATATTGCAAATGTTATTGCTGCTGTCAAAAGAAGGTTTCCCACTGTCAGTGAAGGAACATAATAAAGGGAATCTCCTGCCGCATCCAGCATCAATGTCATGAAATAGAATCCAATAGGAATTCCCAAAAGATATCCTATAGCTGTAAAAATCAGATTCTGAGTTAGGAGCAGTTTTCTCAATACATTTGTTTTAAAACCCAAAACTTTTAATGTTGCGATTTCTCTTTCCATTTCAGTAAATGACAATATTCCTAAATTATATATTACCAGAATAGCCAATATTACCGCAACAACTGTGACAACATAAACCATCATCATTACAGAAGTTGTCATTTCATCCCAGCTATCCCTCATTTTATCCAGACTTGTAACAGATTTGATTGAACCGTAGTTTTCACCAAACTTGTCAGGAGTCAGTATGTTTGTCGGAGTGAAATTCAATCCCTGGTCTTCCAATGTATCCGGAGACATGATTAAACCCTGGGAAATAGGTTCCGCATGAATCTGACCTATTTTTGAAGTTACCCATTCATCGCTTCCAACAATATGCCATCGGATTTCATCACCTATTTTCAGATCGAATTTATCTGCAAGTTTAGCGGAAATTGAAACATCACCCTCTTTTATTTCAATCTGATTTCTATCGCTGTCAGTATATGATATTAAATCAGTGTTGTTTGAAGCTAAAAGCGTTACCGTATCCTCCTTATCATTGGCTTTGATTTCAATTGACTGCTGCATGATAAAGCTTCCGTTGGTGTCATTTAAAATATAGTACAATTCCAGTGGAGTTGCATTATTGGAAAGCTGCAGTTTAGCACCATAATGAGATATGTCATCATATTCCCATGACTCCAACTCGTTTAGACTGTCATTCATACCGAAAGCGGCGATTAAAAGTGCAACACAGCCCATAACTCCAATTATTGCCATCAATGCCCTGAACTTATTTCCTCTTGCATCCCTCCAGTTCCAGCGCAGATTGAAATTCAAATGAATCCACAATCTTGATTTTTCAATGAAACTCTTTGAGGACATGTTCGGAGCTTTTGGCCTCATGGTATTTGCAGGATTTTCCTTTGATATTCTCCTGCATGTGACATATGTAACCAAAACGGACAATAACACCAGCAATACTGCAATGTATACAAAACTCATATCAAAGCCAGGTTCCCAAACAGGCATGCTGAAACGATTTGTCATTGTCGGATAAAACATCTGCGGAATTATCATAGGCCCTGTAATCAAACCTAAAACAGCACCTGCCAATACAGGCCAGAATGCATAGGAAATGAAGTGCATGATGATTGTGCTGTCTTTAAAACCTACTGCCTTTAATATTCCGATTTGAGTACGCTGATGAGTGACTATCCTTGTCATTGTTGTCAGAAGGGTTAAAAACGTAACCAGGATAAATACAATCGGGAAAACATCTCCTATCATTTTGTGTTGTGCCATTTCATTTGCAAAATTGGAAACGCTTAAATGATCCTCTTTTTTGGTAAATGACAAATAGCTGACTGAATCATCCAATTTTTCCTTAAAATCACTGTCTGAAATGTTATATTTTACAAGCAGAGTATTGTATTCCAGATTATCGGGATATACTTCACTTGACAGATATGCAAAGCCCATCTGTGAAAAATCAGGTATAAGTGAACTTGGAGATACTTCATATACATATTCCGGAGAATATCCTATTCCCTTAATTTCCTTTTTTAATGTATGTCCGTCAAATTCGAAGGTGATGTTATCTCCAACATGCAGGTCACGCCCGTCTGCAAAGCGCTTGTCCAGCCATACGCCAGAATCATCTGAAGGATTGAAGTCCTCACCTTCGGTCGAATAGAACTTTGAAATCGTTGCGTTTTCTACAAAATTAAGTGTAATGTCGGGATTGTTTTCCATGTCCGCAACAGACTGGACGACAATCTGTCTGTCTGTTTGTGTTGAAAATTCACTTATTTTATCTACTGACGAATCGTCAAAAGTAGTGTTGTAAATCCATCCGTCAGCCAGATTGGTATCTGTGTAAAATGCATTGGAAGTCTGCTCCAATCCGTAGTATTCGGCATAAATTCCAGAGTAAGCGAAAATGCCTATAAATGCCATCAGGAATATAGCAATGAACTGTGTTTTATTAAGTTTTATATCCCTCAGCATTTTCTTGGACAGTGACATATTATTATATTGGAAATCAAATATTAAAAAATTTAACTAAATGAAAAAAAGAATAAATTAAATTAAAGAAAATTTGAATATCATTAAAAATTATTAATCATAATTTACATTAACATTAACGATTAGGTAAATTTAACTTCAATGATATTGTGGATATATATGAACTTAGTAAGAATCAATCAGTTCTTGGAAAAGTGAGACCACTTCATCAACACTCATTTCAGCTTTCTTGCTTACTTCCTCAAGATTTGCCTCCCACAGGGAAATCTTTCCCATAGGAGTAACCAGAAATTTGAACTTATGATTATTCTTTACCAAGTCTGTTTTAAGCAATGGATACTCATTCAGCAGATCCATATACTTTGACTCGCCAGTAACTTCAACCATTAAACTCCTCCAAATAATAATCTCAATTTGTAATCTTTAAAGTTTTTGTCACTAAGCGAGTATGAAAAAGGGAAAACAGAATCCTTATTCATTATCTTTCAAGGATTCCACCATGTTTAATTTTTTAATTTTACCTGAAAACATCAGATTGACAAGTATTGAAACCACATAGGTAATCAAAAATGTTATCACCAATGTCTTGATTGAAATTGTAGCTTTCAGATAAAATGAATCACCCATTGTTCCCCACAGATACTGCAGTGTTTCACGGCCCAGCGGAACACCAATCAGGAATCCTATTGTTGTAAACCACAGGTTTTGTGTTAACAATAGCTTCCTTAAATGGGATGACTTGAAACCTAAAACCTTCAGTGTTGCAAATTCCCTTTTAATTTCAGTAAATGACAGCAATCCAAGATTGTACAATACGATGACTGACAGTATTGCAGCAAAAGCTGCAAGAAGATATATTATACTCATTGAAGATTCCATCATCTCATCCCAGCTGTCAGTTAAGGAATCCATTGAAAATACTGTCTTTACACCAGTAAAATTATCCTTGACCTCCTGAGATGATATTATGCTGGTTTCTGTGTAGTTCAAACCCAAATCTTCAAGTTTTTCCTTTGTCAGGATTATTCCCTGAGATGTCGGGTCTGAATGGATGTTATCTATCTTTGTTGAAACCCATTTGTCTGAATCCATTATGTGCCATTTGACAGTGTCACCAACTTTAACATCCAAAAGCTGCGCCATCTTCTTGGATATGGATATCTCATTGTCAGAAATGTTTATCGGATTTTTGTTGTCATCTGTCGGAGTATACAGTTCATTATCATCAAGTACTGTTATAACGCCCGATTTTTTAATGTCGTTTGCCTTTATTTCAATCGATGACTCCATGAATCTTTCGCCGTCAACCTCCTCAACGATATTGTCAATCTGTGATTCAGTAGCGTTTTCCTCCAGGACCAGCTTTGATGAATAATGGTTAATATCCTCATATGACCATTCTTTCATCTCATCAAAACCGTCCATGCATCCAAATGAAGCCACAATGATTAATGTGCATGCAAGGACTCCAACGATACTCATTAAAGATCGGAACTTATTCCTTTTAGCATCACGATAGTTCCACCGTACATTGAATGAAGACTTTTTCCAAAATGAAAATCTTTCAATGAATCCTGTTGTAGTGATTTTTGGAACTTTTGGCCTTATGGCACTTGACGGGGATTCATTTACAATATTTCTGCAGGCGAGGTATGAAATAACTGCTGACAGTCCCACCATCAAAACGGAAACTATGATGAAACTCATATCAAATCCGACTATCCAGTTCGGAATTGAATATAGGCTTGACATCTCATCAAACATTATTTGAGGAAGTGTCAAAGGTCCGAGGATAAATCCCAGAATTGTTCCTGCCAGTACCATCCAGAAACCGTATGAGATATAGTGGAACATTATTGTCCTGTTTTTAAATCCCAATGCCTTCAATACGCCTATCTGAGTTCTTTGACTGTTGATGATTCTTGTCATTGTTGTGAGAAGTGTCAGCATTGAAATTATGATGAATATGAGCGGAATTACATCTGTCATCATCTGATGCTGTTCGGTTTCATCCTGAAATTCTGCGAAACTCGGATGCTGAGCCCTTGGCAGGAATGAAGAATAATCCCTGTCCAAATCATTGTCAAGCTGTTTTTCATATGCTGAAGAGTTTCCGTCATATTTTACAAGCAGGACATTGTATGGAACCTCACCCATAGGAAATGCCTTATAGGACATGTAAGCAAAGCCCATCTTGTTATAGTCAGGTATCATGGATGAATCTGAAGTCTGATAGAGATGCTCTGGAGAATATCCCAATCCCTTAATTTCCTTTTCGACTTCAATGCCATTGAATTCGAATGTTATGTTATCCCCGACAGTTAAGTTCTTGGCATCTGCAAAACGGGTGTCCAGCCATACCCCTTCACCATCAGAGAGGTTAAATTCACTGCCTTTTACCAGATAAAACTTGGATATGTCATCATCCTCCAGAAAGTGCAGGGTGATGTCGGGATCATTGTCAAAATCGGCAATCGAGTTTACCACCAGCTGACGCTCGGAGTCCTTTGTCAATGACAGGCTGTTCACATCATCCTGAAAATCACCATTTAAGTTGGAAGCATAAATCCATCCATCAGCAAAATTTGTTTCATTGTAATATTCACCGGCGGTTTCTACAAATCCGAAGGATTCCGCACCGAATCCTACAAATACGTAAATACCTAAAAATGCCATTAAAAAAATAGAGATAAATTGAATCTTATGATTCTTTATATCCCTAATCATCTTTTTTGCTAACATTTACTCACCGCTTTTAAGTGATTCGACCATATCCAGCTTCTTGATTTTACGTGAAAACATCAGATTGACGATTATTGACAATGCGAATGTTATCACTGCAGTCAGTATGAAGTTTGAAAGGGATATGGAAGGCAGGATATAAAATGAATCTCCAGAGGATTCCCACATTATTGACAGTATCAGATATCCTACAGGAAGGCCCAAAATAAATCCGACAGCTGTAAACCATAAGTTCTGTGTTAGAAGGAGTCTTCTAAGAGCGCTGCTTTTAAATCCTAAAACTTTCAGTGTTGCAATTTCCCTTTCTATTTCAGTAAATGACAGCAATCCCAAATTATAAAGAACGATTACTGCTAAAAGGCAGGCAAAGAATATCAATATGTATATTAAAAGCCACATTGACTCGGTAAGCTCATCCCAGCTGCTTGTCATGTTTGCCATTGAATTGGCCGCCTTAACTCCATCGTAATCC
The DNA here is from genome assembly GCF_015062935.1 of Methanobrevibacter sp. Classification (NCBI taxonomy): domain Archaea; kingdom Methanobacteriati; phylum Methanobacteriota; class Methanobacteria; order Methanobacteriales; family Methanobacteriaceae; genus Methanobrevibacter; species Methanobrevibacter sp. The sequence goes on from NZ_SUTM01000008.1 coordinate 81,329, forward strand.
TTGTCCACATGTTCTGCTGTTACGATACTTGTTGCAGTATAGTTCAAGTCAAGGTCTTCAAGCTTATCTGCAGACATTATGAATCCCTGTGAAATCGGGTCTGCGTGGATTTTGTCAATCTTTGTATTGACCCATTTATCAGAACCCATGATATGCCATTTTACAGTGTCGCCTACTTTAACATCAAGCATGTCCGCCATCTTCTGTGATATTGAAACCTCATCATCTGCGATTTCAACCTTATTCCAGTCATAATCTGTTGGAGTAACCAGTTTAGAATTGTTCAGTACTGTCAGCGAACCTGACTTTTTGCCGTTATCCGATTCAATTTCAATGGCTGATTCCATTAGCTTTTCACCGTTGACCGCTTCGGCAACATCATCAATGACTGAATCAGTTGCATTTTCATCTATCACAAGTTTTGAGTCATAATGATTTATCTGATTGTATTCCCATTCTTTCAAGTCGTTCATTCCATCATACATTCCAAATGCACATACGAGAAGTGCACTGCATCCTATTACACCAATTATTGTCATCAATGCTCGGAATTTATTCCTTTTTGCATCACGCCAGTTCCAGCGAACGTTGAATGACAGACGTTTCCAGATTGACAATTTTTCTAAAAATCCTGAACTGGAAATCTTCGGCACCTTTGGTTTTATTGTATCTGCAGGCTTTTCATCTGATATGCTTTTAACTGAATAGTATGAAACCGCAAGAGACATCAGCACCATCAAAACAGCCACGTACACAAAGTTCATGCTCCATGCAGGATTCCATGAAGGAAGCTTGTATGTTGCACTCATTGACGGGTAAAATAGCTGCGGCAGTGTCATAGGTCCCAATATCAATCCCAGAATGGAACCTGCAAGCACCAGCCAGAAACCATATGATATGTAATGCAGTATTATTGAGGTATTTTTAAATCCACTGGCCTTTAAAATTCCTATTTGTGTCCTTTGATGTGTAATTATCCTTGTCATTGTTGTTAAAAGAATCAACATTGCAATCAGAATAAATACAACAGGGAAAATATCTCCCATCATTCTATGCTGGTCCATCTCATCTGCAAATTGACTGACGCTTGTATGCTCTGATCTTTCAACAAAAGAGCTGTAGTAACCGTCCATATGATAAGACAGTATATCGTTATAGTTTTCAGGTGTTCCGTCAAACTTGACTTCCAGAACATTATATGAGATATTATCTTCAGGAAATGCCCTGTATGACATATAAGCAAAACCTATTTTGTTGAAATCAGGAATTACTGATGAAGTTGAAGCATGATAGACATATTCCGGAGAATATCCTAGTCCCCTGATTTCCTTTTCTATTTCATATCCTTCAAATTCAAAGCTGATGTTGTCTCCAACCTTGAGACCTTTTGCATCTGCAAAGCTCTTGTCAAGCCATACACCATCACTGTCATTAATGTCAAGCTTTTCACCTTCAAGCAGATAAAATTTTGATATTGTGTTATTTTCAACAAAATGCAGTGTTATATCGGGATCGTTGCTGAAGTTCGCCACCGAATCTACAACCAGCTGCCTTTCCATTTGTGTGGTTGCGCCCAATGCATTAACTTGGTCCATAAAAAGTTCATTTATTCCATAAGAATAAATCCATCCGTCAGCCAGATTAGTGTCTTCATAAAAGTTATTGACATTAACTTCCAGACCCACTGATTCTCCACCGACACCGGCAAAAACAAATACTCCTAAAAATGCCATTAAAAAAATAGATATAAACTGAGCTTTGTGCTTGGCGATGTCTCTTAACATCTTTCGAGCAAGCATACACTCACCATTCTAAATCAGTGACCTTCTCTGGATTTTCATTGACGACAATATTTTCTATCTGGCCGTTCTTGATTCTGATAACCTTATCGGCGGCTTCAGCCAATATTGCATTGTGAGTAACAATAATAACAGTAGTATTGTGATTGTAGCTCATATCCTGAAGCAGGTTTAAAATTAAAACACCAGTTTTTGAGTCCAGTGCACCTGTTGGCTCATCACATAAAAGCATTGTAGGCCTTTTAGCCACTGCCCTTGCAATTGATACTCTTTGCTGTTCACCACCGGACAGCTGTGCAGGGAACTGATTTGCATGGTCCCTGAGGCCAACTGAGTCAAGGACATTTAACCCATTGATATCTACATCTACAATGTCTTTCATTAGCTCAACATTTTCTAGAGCGGTTAAATTTGGAATCAGATTGTAAAACTGGAAAATAAAACCAACGTTTTTAGCCCTGTAACTTGTAAGCTGATTGTCGTTGAATGACTCGACATGGTTGCCATTGACGATAATCTGACCTGAAGTAACAGAATCCAAACCTCCCAGAAGGTTTAATAAAGTTGATTTACCCGCACCTGACGGTCCAAGAATTACAACAAATTCTCCTTCTTCAATTGTAAAATTTACATTATCCATAGCTTTTAAAATGTGATCTCCGGATTTATACTCCTTGTTCACATTTTTAAATTCAATAATTGTACTCATTAATATTGCCTTCTTATTTAATTTTTTTAATCGTTATAATATATATTTTATAAAGTATTTAAATTTAGGCCTACCTAAAAATTATTTTGAATTATTGTGACTTTGTTAAATTGTTTTGAATATGAAAAATTGTTAAAATTCTTCCAAATTGCTTTAAACATGGAATAATAACTTTAAATTATTTAAAAACATTTTTATAATTGAAAAAAAGAACATAACTTTATGGAACTGTTTTTAAAATGGTTTCATAGAGGATTAAATGAAAAAAAAGCACAAAAGTAGTAATTGCACTCCAATTCATCTCAATGAGGATTGGATTCCTGCAATTACTGTATACTATAAAAGGAGGACAATACAAAATTATCCCTCTTCATATAGTATGAATTATGTGTTTTTATCATTTATAAATCCTTCGACAAAATTTTGCAATGTATGAAAACCTATAAGAAAAACTCTTTAAGCTTTTCTTCATTTATTTTATAGTTATCAATTATTTTTCCATCTTCAAAATGCAAAACATGGGAACATACTTCCATTATAAGTTCATAATCATGAGTAATTATAAATGATGTAATGCCCAAGCTTTGAAGATATTTTAAGTTATCGCTGACTTTCATCATATTCTTCAAATCCAATCCGCTTCTCGGCTCGTCAAAAATAAGCAGTTCCTTTCCGGAAGCAATAGCTGAAGCGATAGCTACCCTCTGCTTTTCACCGCCGGACAATGCCATCGGATGGGCGTCTTTGAGATGAATCAAATTTAAATCTTTCAGGATTTCTTCAGCTCTTTTGATATCCTCTTCATCCATACTCAACAGAACTTCATCAAGAACGCTTTCAGTGAACAGCTGATGATTAACATCCTGCATCACCATATAAGTTTTTTTAAGCCTATCCTTTCTTTTTAATGCTTTGCCTTCTGTAATTAATTCACCTTTACATGATCTTTTAAGGCCACATAAACAGTTTGCAAATGTGGATTTTCCGGCCCCATTATTACCTATAATTGCTATAATCTCATTTTTTGGGATTTTAACATTATCAATGTCCAAAATTTGGGTCTTTCCGTAGCTGAATTTGAAGTTTTTAAGTTCCATCAATTCATTTTCTGAAGAATAATATTCCTTTCTTTTAGAGATTATATTTTCCAGATTGAGCTGTCTTAAACCCAAATCCCTGTGATTTACCTGTCTAAACTCTTCAAGTGACCATTCATTAACAATACGTCCCTTTTTTAAAAACAGAACCCTGTCAACAACATCACTTAAAAAGAACAGTTTATGTTCTGCTATGATTACTGTTTTTCCCTGATTTTTCCAGTTTCTGATTATGTCCTCCAAATCCCAACTGGACTGTGAGTCAAGATTGGATGACGGCTCATCAAGAATCAGAATATCCGGATTAACGGCGGATACTGATGCACAGGCTATTTTCTGTTTTTCACCACCGGACAGTTTGAATATACTCTTGTCCAAAAGATGATTTATCTTAAAGTCATCAACAACAAAATCAAGCCTTCTTCTTATCTCTTCAACATCCATAGATAGATTTTCACATCCGAAAACTATCTCGCTGGTCGTGTCGACATTGAAGAATTGTGTTTTTGGATTTTGAAAGACAGAACCTATATGCTTTGAAATTTCATGAATCGGCATCTCGCTTATTTCATCACAATTTAAATAAACATTACCTTCTCTTTTACCGTCGAAGAAGTTTGGAATCAATGCATTTAAAAAACGGGTTATGGTTGTTTTGCCACAACCTGATTCACCGCAAAGCAGCATAACTTCGCCTTTTTTGACATTGACATTAACATCACTTAAATTTTTATCGCCACCATACGAAAACGAAACATTATCCATCCTAAGCAATTAAAACGCCTCCAAAGAAATTATATGCATAAATTCCAAAGCCTATTATTGAAATGGTCAAAAACAAAAAATCCCATTTGGTAAAATTGACCTGAACCAGATGAGTTCTTTTTTCAGGATTGCTCAATCCTCTTGTCAGAGAAGCTGCTGAAAGTTCATCTGCAGTTTTAACAGCACTTATGAGGATTGGAATCATGTAAAATTCAATTAATTTTAAAGGGTTTTTTAGGGATTTAACCGTCAGGCCAAATCCTCTCATTTTCATTGCATTTGTTATTGATTTTATCTCTTCAATAACTGATGGGATATATCTGAAAATTACTGAGAATGGAATTGAAATGTCTTTAGGAATATTGCTCTTTTCCATTGAAGCTATAAATTCGCTTACTTTTGTAGTGCTTATAGTATAATATCCCATCATAATTATCGGCAACATTCTTGAAGCAGTGTAGCTAAAAGTAATCAGCAATATTGCTAAAATTCCTGTTGCAGTAGGGAGAATGTTAACTTGAATATATTTAGCTAAAATATACAATAAAATGTATATTAAAGCTGATTTTTTATGATTTGAAAAGAACAGGCAGATAAATGGAATTAAAACTAATAATCCGCTGACATATATGGAAGTATCATTAAAAACCATGAAACTTATTAATGCAAGAATAATTATCTTAGTTCTAGGATCCAATTTAAAGTCTAGTTCCAATCCCATAATATCTCCTTATGCTATTCCTGCTTTTTCAAAATGTTTTTTCAAAACTATTTTTCCAACATATGCACTGCAGATTCCAACTATAAATGTAATAATTATCAATACAATTAACATCTGATTGGTTAAAAACGGCAGGATTACATTTACATAGTCTGTTCCCATTGATGCACGAATTGATTCAACAAAGTAATCTCTTAAGATGAAAAACGGAAGCATGTTTCCAAATACTCCTAAAATGAAAACACCATGACTTACAATGGAGTGTTTTATTGAAGAGTAATTTCCCATTTTAAGGATTAAGTCTGCTACAAATGCACATAAGGTAAATACTATTATTGGTATCCAGGTATGGCCGCTTAAAAACATTATAATTCCTAAAATCAAACCCATTAATGTAACCATTCCAAACTTGTTTACCCTAGTTAAAAACAGCATGTACGGGATTCCGCAAACCAATGCACCAATTACCGGCAGACCTATCATCAATATTGGAATATATCCCAGCATGCCGCATATGAAAATTAAAACAATCATTATCACTGAAAATATCCCTACAGTGATTAAATCTTTTACTTCAAATCTTTCGCTCATTAAATTTCCTCCTAAATTTTTTATTGTGTAATGAGAATTAAAGGGAGAATTATATTTTCCATTCTCCGCTTAAGTTTTGCAAATCGACCATTCTTTTAAACAGCCCGTCATTTGCTATCAGTTCGTCAGGTGAACCCTGCTCTGCAATTCTTCCATCATCCAAAACAACAATCTTGTCGGCATTGGCGATTGTACGCATTCTGTGTGCGATGATGATTACTGTTTTGTTTTTAATTAGCTCAGAGAGTGCCTTTTGGATTTTTGATTCGTTTTCAACATCCAAAAATGATGTGGCCTCGTCCAATAGAATTACATTGGCATCCTTTAGAAGTGCCCTTGCAATTGATATTCTCTGTCTTTGACCTCCTGATAAAAGCTCTCCGTTTTCACCGATTACAGTATTGTATCCGTCAGGAAGTTTCGCTACAAATTCATCACATTCCGCAAGTTTAGCGGCCTGAATAACCTCTTCATCAGTTGCATCCTTTCTTCCGACACGAATGTTTTCCAGAATTGTGTTGTTAAACAGAATTACGTCCTGGAACACTATGGAAAAGTTTTCCAGAAGTTTTTCTGAGTCCAGCTTGGATAAATCCTGACCTCCAAGGCAGACCTCACCTGAAACGGGATCCCAAAATCTTGCAGCAAGTTTTGAAACTGTTGATTTACCTCCTCCGGACGGTCCGACAAGAGCAGTCACTTCACCTTGATGTGCAGTAAATGAGATATCAGTCAGCACGTCCTTTAAATCATCGTAATTGAAATTGACATTTCTGAATTCAACATCATATCCGTCCAGTTCATAATCTGTTAATCCTCCTTCAACTACAAGGCTTTCAATTTCCTGGGCCCTTGCAATCTTATTGTCCATCATCAATATTTCAGCTAAAAACATCAAACCGTTTTCAAGAGGTGAATAAACGGTTGCAGAAGCTATAAGGAAGATTAACAGTGTGAAAATAGATACCTGTGAGTTTAAAATCAGGTAGGAACCTAAAAGAATTACTGAAACTATTCCGAGGTTTAAAACAACTTTGCCTGTGATGACACCTGCAGCAGACATGAGTTCTGATTTAAGTCTTGACTTTTCGATTATGGATGTAAGACCGCTTATTTTGCCGTAATATTCATCTTCGTAGTTATAGGATTTCAAGTCCCTTATGGATTCAATGCATTCCTGCATGGCATCTCCACAGTTGAGCAAATCCTTCATCACCAAATCTCCACCTTTATAGATGAGTCCTTTTGAGACATACAATATGACAAATGCCACGGGAACTACCCACAGGAGCGCTATGGCCAATCTCCAGTCAAATACAAACATACCTATTGAAACAAGACAAAGTGAAAGAATGGAACCAAGCAACTGCGGAACAGCATGTGAGAAGACATGCTCCAAATCAGTGCAGTCATTCATTATTGTTGATGTCAAATCTGCAAGATCCCTGTTTTCAAAAAAGGACAGAGGCAGTTTTCTCAAGTTTTCACCAAGATTGACTCTTCTGTTTTCACTTTCAACATAGGTGGTGTTGAAAACGAAATGATACTGTTTCCATGCAAATGCAAAAATTATTCCTAAAACAATCAATATCAATAGAATAAACATTCCAAGATTCGGTTCGATTATCTCGCCGCCTGTCAATGGTTCAATCCACATATAGATTAAAAGGGCATATAATCCTACAGGAAACATGAATGAGATGTCAACAAGCATTGTGTAAACAATTCCCCTGATTAAGTTATCTGATCCGTCTTTTGTAAGTCCGAATCTTTTCTGGAAAAATTCAGATATCATTATATCGCCTCGCTTTTTACTTTCCATTGGATGGACTGGTTGAATTCATCCCACATTCTTGAATAAAGTCCATTTTCCTCAACCAATGAATCGTGATTTCCCTGTTCAACAATCCTTCCGCTGTCAACAACATAAATCTTATCCACGTTTCTGACAGTTGACAGCCTGTGGGCAATCATGATTACAGTCTTGTCCTTTGTAATTTCAGAAATCGCCTTTTGAATCATGTATTCATTTTCGGGGTCAGCCAGCGCTGTTGCTTCATCGAGAATGATTATTGGAGCATCTTTCAGTATCGCCCTTGCAAGTGCAATTCTCTGCTGCTGGCCTCCAGAAAGATAGGTTCCTTCACTTCCGATAACTGTATCGATTCCATCCGGAAGCTCGTCGATAATGTCATCGCATTGGGCAAGGCTCAGTGCCTTTTTGACATCTTCCCTTGAAGCACCTTTTCGGCCTATTGCCACGTTATTGTAAATTGAATCCTTGAACAGTGTAGTGTTCTGAAATACGAATGAGATGTTTTCCATAAGTTCCCTTGTTGAGATGTCCCTTACATCCACATCACCGACCTTGATTGAACCTTCTTTAACGTCCCAGAATCTTGGAATCAATGATGCTATTGTGGTTTTTCCACCACCTGAAGGTCCGACCAGTGCAACTGAATCGTTTTCATCTATCTTGAGATTTACATCATTCAGGATGTGTTCATCTGAGTCTGTATCGTCATAGTCAAAATAGACTCCTTCAAATGAAATTGAATGGTTTTTAGGCTTTTGAGGATTAATAGCTTCTGGAAGAGGTTTTTCGTTTAGAATAGCTTCAATGCCGTCCAGTGCATAGCTTGCCATCATCCAATCCTGTGAAACTGTCATTATCCTGTTCATCATAACGGCGCATATTGGAGTGAATATTATGTAAAACATGAAATTGGCAAAGAATTTCACATCCACCAGAGATCCTGCAAGAAGTATTCCTGCAGGAATCAGCAATGCGAAAAATCCGTTGATTGATACTGTAAATGCAGTCATCGGAAGCTGTGTGGACAGTGAATATTCTGCTGAGAATTTACCGTAGTTTCTGATTGCTGTTATGAAGTTTTTAAATGAATAGACACTTTGCTGAAATGCCTTGGTAACAGGTATTCCCCTTACATATTCAACCGCTTCGCCGTTCATCTTTTCAAGATACATCTGATATTCGGCCATGATATTCTGGGATTCCTTTGAAAACATCGGATACATAAAAAGGAAACATAATATTATCGGAATAAGACAGATTAATCCTAAAATCCAGTCAAAGCTGAACAGCAATATTAGAAATGCTATTGGAGTTACAATGGCTCCGGTAAGGTCAAACAGCTGGTGAGCCAGAAATGTTTCTGTCTTTGCAGTTGATTAGTCAATTACCTTTCTAAGTCCTCCGCTTGTGTGGTTTGAAAAGTATCCTAGAGGGAGTTTGAGCAGGTGTCTGACTGCTGCATCTTTCATGTTCTTTTCATTTTTAAATGCTGATAAGTGTGTTCCCATCAATCCACAGAAGTTTAGTGCTATTCCCAAAACTGCAAAAAAGAATGCATTGAATGCGTATTCTCCCAGGTTTTGGGCTTTTGTGAAATCCGGGGCGACAGTCAATAATGCATTAACCACATCCCAGATATAAATGAATGGAATCAATAAACATATAGCACTTAAAGCTGATAACACCATCCCAATGATGGACAGATATTTATAGTTACCAGAAAAGTTAAGTAATCGTATAAATTTATTTTTACTTTGAGTTTTTGACATTTAAATCTCCTAATAAGTTAATTTAGGTATACCTAAAAAATTAAAATTAATCTGAAAAGACAAAACACTAAAATTGCTTAAAAAAGAAATAAAAGCCTAAATTAAAGTAGTTTTGTTAAAATTAATTAGGTGAACCAATATTCAATTTAAAGTATGAATAAAATTAGTATATAAATATTTTTGAACTGAAAAGGCGATTACTATACCAAAAAGACAAAAGATTATTTTCTAAATTCGGAAGGTGTGCAGCCGATATAATCCTTGAATGCCTGACTAAATTTGGAAGGTGATGAATAACCTACCCTTTTTGAAATTTCAGAAATTGTCAGCTCATCCTGTTCAATCAGTTTGCAGGCATAATCAAGCCGGTACTCCTTTCTCCATCTAAAAATCGGCTTTCCGTAAACTTCCCTGAAACAATTTTTAAGTGAGGTCTTGCTGATTGCATATTTTGAAGCCAGCTCATCAATGGTGATTTGACTTTCCAGGTCATTTATTAAATCATTCTTAACGTTTTCAACAATATCTGCCTGTTTTCTTGAAAGAGAGATTTTATCATTGTCCCTGAACTCGGTAATTGAGAAAAACAAAAGCAGCTCGATGCATTTCAGTCTGAAATAATCCAGTTTAATACGCTCATCAACATCATAAAGCTCACCGATTACATGGTCAATGCGTTCATTGGCCCTTACTAAAACATAACCGTTGTTTTTCATTAAACCTTCATAAAACTCAACTATATCAAAATCGGGAAGATATCTTTTGATGTATTCATTTGCAACATCAATGTCCATGAAAATCTCCAAACCCTTATAATATCCCAGCGGAAAATCGGAAACAGATTTTGTAACATCGGAAATGCTTATGCACAAATCTCCTTTTTCAAAGTATATTATCCTGTCATCCCCGACCTGATAGGCATATCTGCCTGAAGCACAGTGGTTGATTTCAAGCATCCTTGATGAGATGTTATCCTCGAAAAAAACATTTTCCATATTTTCAACGTGCATATCAATATAGGACAAGATTATTCCGGGAAATATTGAATAGGTTTCCATTTTGCCGTATTCCGCATTTTTTCCCAGTTCAACAACCTTTTTGATTCCTTCATCTATAATATTGAAATCAGAAACAAGAATATCATCAAACATGTTGTAGAGATTTTCATTCATGAGAATATTTTTGAGTTCGATTTTATTTAAAATGAACAGAAACAATACATATAAATGATTTCAAAACAAAAAATTATATTATAATAAAATATTACAGGGAAAATGTAAATGTCATTTAAAAACGATGAAATGTTAATAATGCCTGCTGTAGACATTAAGAATGGAAAATGCGTGCAGCTAGTTCAGGGCGAACCTGGAAGTGAAATGGTTGAAATAGAAAATCCCGAAAAAGTCGCTAAGCACTGGGAAGATTTGGGAGCTAAAAACATCCATGTTATTGATTTGGATGGAACCATCAATGGCGTGGCAAGTTTTGATATTATCAAAAAGATATTGAAAGAAGTATCAGTTCCAATCCAGCTTGGAGGAGGAATCAGAAGCCTTGAATATGCCCGCCAACTATTGGACCTTGACATAGAAAGACTAATCATCGGAACCATGGGGATTCAGCATCCTGAGACAATTACTGCATTATCAGATGAATACGGTTCCGACAGGATAATGATTTCCCTTGACAGCAAGGACAACAAGGTTGTTATTAAAGGCTGGCAGGAAAAGATAGACAAAAGTCCTGTTGAGCTTTCAGCCGAGTTCAAGGAACATGGCGCAGGAAGCATTCTGTTTACAAACGTTGACGTTGAAGGCCTTTTAGGCGGATTTTACACAGACCCTGTTGAAGAGCTTAAAAAATCAGTGGATTTACCTATTGTTTATTCAGGCGGAATCACCACAATAGACGACATTAAAAAGCTGAATGAAAGTGGTGTTGAAGGAATAGTTATCGGTTCCGCCCTTTATAAAAATAAAATTGATTTGACTGAAGCTTTAAAATATCAAAAGAGGATAATATAATGAAAGTAATGGCGACCGGAACATTCGATATACTCCACCCTGGCCACGGTGTTTACCTGGAAGAATCCAAGAAATTAGGTGGAGAAGATGCTGAGCTTTATGTTGTTGTAGCAAGAGACGCTACCGTTGAAAGACGCAAAAGAGTGCCGATTGTAGGTGAAGAGCAAAGATTGGAGTTAATCAAAATGCTTAAACCTGTTACTGACGCATTTCTGGGAGATGCAAATGGGGATGTTTTCAAGATAGTTCGAGAAATCGACCCTGACATCATAACCGTCGGCGCAGATCAAAATCATGACATTGCTAAACTGCAGGCAGCTATTGACAAAAGAGGTTTGAAAGCCAAGGCAGTGCGTATTGAAAAGTACAGGGACTGCCAGCTTGACAGCAGCTGCAAGATTATTCGTAAAATTCAAAATACCGATTTTAAAGGAAAAATAATGGATCATTGTGATGATTAAGGAGGAAAATAAATATGTTTAAAGTAGCTATAATAGGAGCAAGCGGATATACTGGAGGAGAACTTTTAAGAATGCTTTTAAACCATCCTGAAGTGGAAGTAACAGACATCACTTCAAGACAATATGATGGAGTTCCAGCACATAAAATCCACCCCCACATTAGAGATTCAGGACTCACATTTACAAACAAAAGTCCAGGGGATTTGGATGCGGATGTTGCATTTACAGCAACTCCTCACGGAGCATCAATGAAAATCGTTCCGGAACTTCTGGATGCAGGAATGAAAGTAGTTGACTTAAGCGGAGACTACAGATACCGTGACACTGCAGTATATGAAAAATGGTATGGAATGGAACATACCGACAAGGAAAACAAGGGAGTTTTCGGTCTTCCTGAACTTTACAGGGATGAAATCAAAAAAACAGACCTTGTAGCAAATCCGGGATGCTTCCCGACAGGAGCAATCTTATCATCCTATCCGTTAGTTAAAAACAATCTGGTTGACAGAATCATCATCGATTCAAAAACAGGAGTTAGCGGAGCAGGGGTTAATCCGTCAGCAACCACACATTATCCTAATATTGCAGACAACGTTAATCCGTACAAAATATCTTCACACAGACACATGTCTGAAATCCAGCAGGAACTTCACGGTTTTGAAGACGTTAAAGTATCATTCACACCGCACCTTGTACCTGTTATCAGAGGCATTCAAACTACAAGCCATAGCTTTTTAAATGATGAAAATATAGATATTACAGCAGAAGAAATTCGTGAACTTTACATCAAGGAATACGGTGAAGAATTCTTTATTAAACTTATGGATGAAGGCGAAATTCCACACCTGAGTTCAGTCAGAGGATCCAACTTTGTACATATCGGAGGATTTGAAATAGATGAAACCGGAAGACTGGTTATGCTTTCAGTAATCGACAATCTCGTTAAAGGAGCATCCGGTCAGGCAATACAGAACATGAACATTATCCTCGGAATTGACGAAACTTTAGGTTTAACACATTTCGGACTGCATCCTTAATCAAAAAGAGGGATATGATGAAAAAATTAATAATTTATTACTCGCAAGGAGGAAAAACCGATTTGGTTGCAAGAACATTAGCTAAAAACTTGCATGCAGATTTGCTCAGAGTCATTGACTTGAAAAATCGTGAAGGTTTTAAAAATAAATTATTTGCTTCAATTAATGCATTTAGAGAAACCAAAACTGAAATTGCACCTAAAAGTGTTGATTTGACACCATACAGTACAATTTACTTTGGAACTCCAACATGGAACGGGAATCCTACACCTGCAATCATAACCATGATTGACAGATGTGATTTAAAAGGAAAGGACGTTATTCTGTTTGCAACCATGGATTCCAACAGAGGAGAGTCAAACGTTAAAAGGCTTGAAGAAAAAGTTAAAATGCGTGGAGCAAGAGTTATTGAAAGCTTTACAATTGCAACAAAAGATAAAACACCTGAAAAACTGGCGCATGATACCGAAGCGGTTATTGAAATAAAAGATTTGAAAATGTATTAACTGGTGGATTAAATGTCAAAAGATAAATCCGAACTAAAAATCAAGGCTATTGAAAACGGTACAGTGATAGACCACATTACTGCAAATAAGGCGCTGCACATCCTTAATGTGTTAGGGCTTCCAGATGAAGACACTCAGAATGTTACAATAGCTATGAATGTTTCTTCATCTGAAATTGGAAGAAAAGACATTTTAAAAATTGAAAACAGAGAACTGGACCACAGGGAACTTAATCAGGTTGCATTGATTGCTCCAAAGGCTACCATTAACATTATCAGGGATTACGAACCTGTTAAAAAAGATAAAATCCTGCTTCCTGAAAAAATCACTTCTATCCTTAAGTGTACAAATCCTAAATGCATTACAAATTATGAAAATGAGCCTATAACACCTATTTTTAATGTAATTGAAAAAAATCCTCCTGTTGTCAGGTGTCATTACTGTGAAAAATTAATAAAAACAGAAGATATCGAAAAACAATTCGAATAATCTTCTTATTTATTTTTTAATAGATAATCAGCCAGTCTTTTAGCCAATGCAAGAATTGTTAAAATTGGAGGTTTTCCCGGAGAAACCGGAAGCACACTTGCATCACATACAAACAGGTTATGTATTTCACTTTCAAGATTGCTGTCAACCGCTTTTCCTATTTTTACTGTTCCGCCAGGGTGAGCTCCCCTGTAAACGGTTGAACCGATTGTATTAGGGTCAACTCCCATTTTTTCTAAAATAAAACCTGCTGTTGCCACACCTTCAGCCAGATATCTTATATCTTCAATTGTATTGACCTTCTGGACAAATCCGTCACTGCTAACATATCCTTTGGACTCGTCAGGTGTTTTAACCATTATTGAAAATATGTCCTTATCTTCGACATCGGGATTGTCAATGTTGCCTTTAATGAATGATGAGAAATGAGGGGACAAAACGAAGTTTTTGCCTTTAACAAGACCGGTCATTTGAACTTCAGTGTTGAAATTGATGTCTTTAAGATATCCTCCCACACTTACAAATGGATCAAAGAAAAGTTCACGGCCTATTCCGGTCAGTCCCATATTTTTCATGATTACGGGAGTCTGTATTGCACCGGCACATAATACGATTTTATTGGATTTAATGAGATGCTCTTCATTGTCCTTGACATATTTTACACCGCTTGCAGCCATATTGCACAGGATTATGTCTGTCACTTCAGCGCCGCAAATCAGTTCGGCACCTGCTTCGACCGCTTCGTCAATGAAATCCTTTGCTGTCCATTTTGCATCTACAGGACATCCGAATGCACATTTACCGCATTGGATACAGTCCTCTTCACGGATAGCTTTCGGCATTTTTACAACATCCAGACCCAGATCACGGGCGGCATCCAAAAACATCTGACTGCCTTTTCCAATATGGGAATCATCAAGTTCATGTACACCAATTAAATTTTCCACGTATTCATATTCTTCAGTCAAATCTATGCCGAATTCATGGAGTTCTTCATCAAGAGCTCTTACCATATTGGCCATTGATACGACTGTAGAACCACCTACACAGGTTGTTGACAGCAAATCAACATCAGGAGTATATTTATCATAATAATTGGCCGCATCCCTTGTTTCTGCATATGGACCTTTTTCTAGAATTACTACTTTTTGACCGTTTTTGGCTAGTTCACGAGCTAGAATCCCACCACCAGCACCGGTCCCGACAATGACAATCATATTCTCACCAGTATATATCACTTGTTATATAACTCGTTTTTAATATAAAAAACTTGGCAAAACAAATCGGCAAATTTATTTAGGCATTCCTAAAAATATTTAAATGGTGATAAAATGAAAATTTCAAAAATATTGATTGCAGCTTTAATTTTAATTTGCGCAATAGGAATCGTATCCGCTGCAGAATTACCTAACCTGCAAGTGCCTGATACATTCAAAGACCTAGGCGGTGGAAGTTACAGCAATGAAGCAGACGACATAGAAATAGACATATTCAATGATACTGACTTGAAAAGCTATTTCACAAACGATACAGCAACAAAACTAACAGTTACTCCTGGAAAAATCAACAATACCTATAATTTCACCGACGGCGTAAACGAATTATTTGGAATTTGCGAACTGGTAAAAATCAACGATGACCAATACGTAATACAAGTTTGGGCCAACAGCGATTCAAGCGACACCAGTTTAGACAGATTCTACGATGCACTGGAACAAGTAAACAAATTAAACAACATAACCCCTGAAGACGCATCAACCTTATGAGATAATGTCATCTGACATTATTTCAATTTCTTTTTTTAATTTTTCAACCCAAATTCATCACTAAAAATCATTGAAAAAAACTTTTATTAAGCATTAAAAACTATATATATTACATTAATAAAAGTTTGAGGGATTTAAATGGATGAATATATTTCTTTATTTGAAAAAGTTATAGAAAAAACAGCCCCCAAAGTAGATTACATTGATATCCGTTCCGGAATTAGTGATAACACATCCATATTGATGAAAGACGGAAATGTAGATGAAATCAACACTGGAATGAGTTTAGGTGCAAGAATAAGAGTGTTGAACAATGGAGCTTGGGGATTTGCATACACAACAGACTTATCAAAAATCAATGACATTACTGAAACTGCAATCAAATTATCCAAATCACTTAAAGGAGACGTTAAACTAAGTGAAAGTGAGGTAATTAAAGACAAACTTGCAGTCGATGTAAAAATACCATTCAAAGACGTTTCAATTGATGAGAAAAAGGAAATAATGAAAGACGCAAGTGATGCCGCCACTATCGAAAAGGTAAACAGTACCACAGTGGGATACAATGACAGTGAAATAAACGAACTGTTCATGAACAGCGAAGGATCCGAAATCCAGGTCAAGACATCAAGAATCAGAATGGCATTGAACGCATCTGCAACTGACGGTGAAATAATCCAATTCGGCCACGGAAGCCTTGGTGGAGTTAAAGGATTTGAAGTGATTGCAGATACCGACATTGAAGAATTTGGAAGAAACATCGGCGAAAAAGCAGTTAGACTGCTTGATGCAAAACCTGCACCTTCAGGACAGTTTACAGTAGTGGCTGACCCAGAACTTACAGGAGTCCTGATTCACGAAGCACTTGGACACGCCACTGAAGGGGATTTAATACTTCAAAACGATTCAATCCTTAAAGACAGAGTCGGTGAGCAGATAGCATCAGACATTGTCAATATCTTCGATGATGCAAGCCGCAAGGACGGATTCGGATACTACCCGTATGATGTTGAAGGTGTAAAAACAAAACCTAACCAGCTGGTTAAGGACGGGAAACTGATATCCCTTTTAAATTCAAGAGAAACAGCATCCCAGTTAGGCATGCAATCATCAGGAAATGCAAGATCAATCATTGCAGACAAACCAATCGTCAGAATGAGTAATACCTACCTGCAGCCTGGAGACAATAGCTTTGAGGAACTGCTTGAAGACATTCCTAACGGAATATATCTTAAAGGTTCCAGAGGAGGGCAAGTGGACACAGGTAAAGGAATATTCCAGTTCAATGCTGCAGAAGGATACATGATTGAAAACGGAGAGTTGAAAACACCTCTAAGAGACGTTTCACTTTCAGGAAACATTTTAGAAACCCTGAAAAACATTGACGCCATTGGAAATGACTTTAGATTAAGTGTAGGATTCTGTGGAAAAGACGGCCAGACCGCACCAGTAGGTGACGGAGGACCTCACACAAGAATATTGAACGCTTTAGTTGGAGGAATGGGACAATGATATCAGAAAGAGCAGGAAATTATTTGGTGAACCTAGCTAAAGAGGCTATCGGACATTACATAGAAACTAAAGAAAGACTGGAAATACCTGAAGATTACCCTATTGAACTGGATGAAAAACTAGGAGTTTTTGTTACATTAAACAAAAACAATGCACTAAGAGGCTGTATCGGTTATGCAGAACCTATTGAAACTGCAATCAATGCAACAATCGATGTGGCTATTGCCGCCGCTTTCAACGATCCAAGATTCAGTGCAGTTACAAAAGACGAATTCCAAATTCTTGATTTTGAAGTGACCGTTTTAACCAGACCTGAACTGATTGAAGTGGCACATCCGGACCAGTACTTTGAAGAAATTGAAATTGGAGTTGACGGACTGATTATCCAAAAAGGATATTCAAGAGGCCTTTTACTTCCGCAGGTAGCTGTTGAAAACGCATTTGGAGTTGAAGAGTTTTTAGAACAGACATGCATGAAGGCAGGAATCAGCGCAGACAGCTGGATGGATGAAAGCTGTGACGTGTACAGATTCCAGGGACAGATATTTAAATAGTGATAAAAATGATGATACCAACCATACCTACGACTAAAGAACTGTTGGACAAGGGATTTAGTCGAGGAAAAAAACAAGCTGACTTATTGAGAGGTCAAAAGATACCTAAACACTTGAAAGGTAAAAGAATTGAAGAGAGAAGAGTTGTTACTTCCTGTCAGGTTATTAAAGATAAACTAAAATCAATACTGGATTCAGTTCCTGAAATTGAAAGCCTTCATCCCTTTTATCAGGACTACATTGACATTACCGTAGGAGTGGATGATATGAAACAGGCTCTTGGAGGACTTAACTGGGCTTATGGAATTATCACCCAACTTGAAAAAGAATACGGTGCTAAAATCAGGAAAAATCCTTCTGAAAGAGCAACTTCAATTCAAAAGGAAGCTTACGGTAGAATCGCTTCAGTTGTAGGTAAAATTGAAAAGAATCTGGACTTTTTAGATTTTGCAAAACAGAATTTAAGAAACATGCCTACAATTGATTTTGATGCAACAACCATTGTAATAGCCGGTTTTCCGAATGTGGGCAAATCCACACTTCTAAGACAGATTACAGGTGCTGACCCTCAGGTTGCAAACTATCCGTTTACCACAAAAGGTATTCAGATTGGACATACCGAGATGCACTGGAGAAGCATACAGATTATCGACACACCTGGGCTTCTCGACAGGCCGGTTCTCGAAATGAATGACATTGAGATGAACGCTATTGTTGCACTTGAACATTTGGCTGATGCAATCTTATTTATATTTGATGCATCCGAGACCTGCGGTTTCCATCTGGACAACCAGTATAACCTGTTAAAGCAGATTGAAAAGATTTTCTCTGAAATTCCGGTATATTACCTTTTCAACAAAATGGATCTGGTTGAGGATTCAGAGTATCTCAATGAATATATTGACAATGAAGAAAACTCAATTTTCATCTCTGCAATTGAAGGTGAAGGAATTGATGAAATCAACAAGGTCATACGTACTATAAAGAAAATTGACCGCACAG
This sequence comes from Methanobrevibacter sp., assembly GCF_015062935.1. Classification (NCBI taxonomy): domain Archaea; kingdom Methanobacteriati; phylum Methanobacteriota; class Methanobacteria; order Methanobacteriales; family Methanobacteriaceae; genus Methanobrevibacter; species Methanobrevibacter sp. Next base: position 99,947 of record NZ_SUTM01000008.1, read on the forward strand.
TTGATGAAGAAGATGATGATGAATATTACTGATTAAATTCAGAAACTTTTGTATGCGGTTGAAAAATCGCATGCTTTCAACATCATTCAATTTTAATGCTTATTTTATACTTAAATAATACTCATAAAGTTTTTAAAATAAGAACAATAAACTATCAAATGAATATTTCCATTTAAAAATAAAAATGGGAATAAAATAAAATGTATGAAAGGAGACAATTTAAAATGAAAATTACAGTTGCCGGTGTAGGATATGTAGGGCTTTCCCTTGCTGTTCTACTAGCTCAAAAACATGACGTTACTGCAATTACAACAACTGAATCAAAAGCAGAAAAATTAAATCAGTTTTACAGCCCGATTCAGGATGATGAAATAGAAAGATTCTTTAAAGAAACCCGTGAAGGCAAACGTGAACTACATCTTCACACAACCACCGACAAGGAAGCGGCCTACAAGAGTGCTGATCTTGTCATTATTGCTACACCAACAAATTATGATGACGTTAACCATTTCTTTGACACCTCCGCAGTTGAGGATGCAATTGAATGGACACTTAAAGTAAATCCTGATGTTTTAATGGTTATCAAATCCACAATTCCAGTAGGATACACCGAATCCGTCCGTGAAAAGTACGGAATCAAAAACATCATATTCTCACCTGAATTCCTTCGTGAGTCAAAAGCACTTTATGACAACCTCCATCCAAGCAGAATCGTTGTCGGATGTGACGATGACCAGAAAGAAGAAGGACAGATGTTTGCAGACCTCCTTTTAGAAGGTGCAAGAGAAGAGGAAAAAAGAGCAGGACTGGCTGAACAGGACATTCCTATTTTACTTGCCCATCTAACAGAAGCTGAAGCTATCAAACTGTTTGCAAACACATATCTCGCAGTCAGGGTCAGCTACTTCAATGAGCTTGATACCTATGCACAGACCAAAGGTTTGGACACACAGATGATTATTGACGGAGTATGTATGGACCCACGTATCGGAGGACACTACAACAACCCTTCATTCGGATACGGCGGATACTGTCTTCCTAAAGATACAAAACAGTTACTTGCAAACTATAAGGACGTTCCACAGACCATGATTGAAGCTGTAGTACATTCCAACTCTGTTCGTAAGGAATTCATTGCCGATCAAATCATTTCAAGAAATCCTAAAACAGTCGGCGTTTACAGACTTACCATGAAGAGTAACAGTGACAATTTCCGTGCATCCGCTATTCAGGGCGTCATGAAACGTATCAAAGCGGAAGGAATACCAATTATCATCTACGAACCTACACTTGATGACGGAAGCGAATTTTTCAAATCAGAAGTTGTAAATGACATTGACCGTTTCAAGTCAGAAAGTGATGTAATCCTTGCAAACCGTTTTGATGCAGATATTCTCGGAGATGTTGCAGACAAGGTTTACACAAGAGATTTATTCAGAAGAGACTGAACAAATTTAAAAGTGTTTAATACCCTTAAACACTAACTATTTTTTATTTTTTTCCACCTGCCCACCATAATTATTGAACATAAAAGTCAAAATTATACAAATTAATGAATAATTTAAATATTATTAACTTCATATATAACATTGAAAATATTATGGAGGTAAAAAAATGGAAAGCTGGAAAAGCAGCATGCTTACAGGAATATTCTTTTTGATACTTGCAATAGCTTTAGCGATATATAACGGAAAAATCACTGCCGGAACAATTGCAATGCTCATACTAACCCTTATAGGCATGGCCAATGCAATGAGATTAAAGCCGAAAAATTAGCCTTAATCATCGACTAAAAATAACTTTCAATCTATTTTTTTTCATATTTACAACACCACCCCACAATTTAAATTCTGGCTATTTAAACTTCATTCCATATCTCTTTTTACCATAATTTTGCGATAAACTGATTATTTTTCATACAAATGTTAAAATAACGATAAATTCAAAATTAAGGAATTCATTTTCCTTATTTTTTTCTTTTTTTAAAACTACCTATTAAAAATCAATTATGATTTTTTGTAATATTCTGGACTGCATGGCTTTAAATGACAGGTGCTTGTTTTTTTCGCATAGCAGTTGTGACATGTCTGACAAAAGCTTTCACCATTCCCGCTGACCTGCCATTCAACAAGAAAGCTGGGATCGGCTATAAATGGCCTTTGCATTGAAATGAAATCAATATCTGTTTGATTTAAAATTTCATTAATTTTATTTTGGGTGTTAAGCCCTCCACCGTAAATTACAGGAATATCCACTTCTTTTATAATTCTTTCTGCCGCTTCCACCAGCGGAATTTCACCAGCATTATCACGAGTTAAAACATACTGGGAATGAGGACAGGTAATCTGAAGTGAATCTGCACCATGTTTTTCAAGCAATTTTGCAATTTCAATTGCTTCATCAACGGTCAATCCGTCTCTATCAAATGCATTGATTCTGCAGTTTATATGGAGTTTAGTGTTCTGTTTTAAAACTTTAATTATTTCAAGAATCATGCGCAGGCGATTCAGTGTGTTTCCACCATAATTATCCTCACGCCTGTTAACTGAGGGGTTTAAAAAATGACTGAAGAAAAAACTGTTACCCATTGCAATTTGGATACCGTCAAAACCTGCAAAATCAAATTTTTGAGCAGCAATAATGAAATCAGTTTGTATTTTTCTTATATCCTCAACTGACAAGTCATTCACACTAACGTTTTGTTCCAGTCTTTTGTTGCACTCAACGAAACCCAATTGGGCGAAAATTGGAACTCCATAGATATGAACCATTTCAGTCAAATCCTTAGCTTCACGCACAAAACGGGTGTAGTTGGTTGTAAGAGCATATTTCGAATAGGCATCACGGGCAATGAAAGTGAACAGTTCAGTAATTATCAATCCAACACCGCTTGCAGCGATGTTTTCATATCTAGTATATATTTCAGGAGTAAAATTACCTGCAGATTCCCTTTCTGATTCCCACAAACCGGTTCTGATGACTCTGCTGTTAAGCTTTAAATCTCCAAAATCACAGTAATCAAACAAATCTTTCATAATTATAATTAAGATTTATTCATATTAAAGAATTTGATAAATCTTATTTAAATGTGATTTTATGTAAAAAAATGAATAATAATAAAAAAATCAAATTAATGTCTTATTGCACAGTAATCTCTACAATACACAGATGATAAAAAAAATAAAGTGCTACAACCACATATGATAAAATATGAATAGAATTATTTTTTAGTAACTTTAAGTAAATTTAATCGATAAGTTTATATACTAACAAAAAGTAAATAAAACATAATTAATATTTAGGATGTGAAATTATGGTTGATTCCGAAACAATCGAAACTAAAATTTCAGACAAAAAAGAAGAATTTGATGAAAAAGTTGATGAAACTAAAGACAAATTCGATGAAATGAAAGAAGAAACATGGGAAAAATACGAAGAAAGAAAAGAAAAAAGCAAAAACATTGCTGACAACATGATTAACGATTTAGGTAAAACTATTGATGAAATCAAAGACAGCCTTAAAAACATGCAAAAAAATGCTGATCAAAAATACAAAGACTACAAAAAGGCTACTGTACAAACCTTAGACATCGACCTCGTTGAAACTCCTGATGTTTACTACATCAAAGCTGCAGTCCCAGGCGTTGCTAAAAAAGATGTAATCATCGAAGCAGGCGACAACGACATTACTATCGAAGCTACATTCGAACCTTTCATTGATGAATTCGATGAAGAAGATGAAGCAGAAGAAATCGTTTCAGCTATAAAAACTGGAAGATGTGTTAAAACCGTAAGGTTTGAAAACAGCATTGATATTGAAAACATCAAAGCAAAATACGCTAAAGGAATTATTAAAATTACCTTACCAAAATTAATCATACCAAAACATAAAGTAACTGTAGAATAATTATTCTACATTATTTTCTCTTTTTTTTAAGCGTGAAAATTTTATAGGCTTATTTTATTTTAATTTTTTACACATAAAAGTAGTAAGTAAATGATTTTCCAATCAGTTATTTCATGTAACATTATGAATTTTCAATTAGTTATTTTTGATATTTAATTTATAGATTTTATACTCTTTTATAAAGAAAGTAAAGTAAAAATAGTTTCTATAATAATGGCAACAAGCTTTGTTTTAATTCTGGAAGTTCATCAGTTATGGTGTGCCATAATACCTCAAATTCAAAATGTTCATATTGATGAGCCGCAAAGTTTCTCATACCTTTTATTTGCCTCCACGGGATATTATCATTCTCTTGTTTAAATTCATCAGATAATCTTGAAACATATTCCCCAATTTGAACAATGCACATGCTTGTTGATAACTGAAAAGATTTTGATGATTGAAATACTGCATAATCTCTTTCATATTCATCCAATAGACTGTCAACAATATCACAGTATTCAATAATCTTTTGAATATAGAAAATGTCATTATTTTTCATAAATAAGAACTCCATCTTTTTTTATTATTGCTAAAAATTTTTTATCTTCAATTCCCGTTGATACAACATCAACATGACAATGAAAAATATCCTCCAAATCTTGAACAAAGCCCATATAATCCAATAACCCTTTAATGTCTCCACGATCAATGAAAAAATCCAAGTCACTATCCTCTTTAGCTTCACCTCGAGCATAAGACCCAAATAAACTCATACTATCAACACCATATGCCTGAGCGATTGGAATAGCTTTTTCTTTAATTTCTTCAATGGTATAAATCATGAAAAACCACCTTTTCAGTGATAATATATTCATTTTCATCTATAATAAATTCTTTGAAAATTCGAGTCTGTAAAATTTTATAGGCTTTTTTCAAATTTTATTTTTTTTACACTTGAAATTTCACTTCGGTAAAAATTCTTCCTAATTTTTATTTAATTTGAAAATAAACAATTAAAAAATAGTAAATTACTAAAATAAGTTATGATAAATAATATTTTATGATTAAACAAACAAATCTATCTTCAATAGTAATATAGACTTTATACAACTTAAACTTTTTGATTTTTCTGAGGAAAAAATTGATCAAGAAAAAATCATTTCAGAAAGACTCAATAAAAAACCAAAAATATAAAATACAAATCAAAAACTATTTTTAGATGAAAATAACACTTTTAAATATAATAATCCAATTTGTCCAGTTTGTGGAAGCCATAAAATAATTAAATAAGCCTATAAAATTTTACAGACTCCTTTTTTAAAAAATAAAAATAGTAAATGTAGTAAAACTACATTTTTTAGTATCTGACTTTTCCGATGTGTCTTGTTGCACCTGGATCTTCTCCGTTAAAGTGTGCAAGGTAATATACGAACCATTCAAGTGGAATTACCATTATGAATGGAGATAACAGTTTGTCCACATCTGCATAGTCTTTCAGGTCAAACAATATTGTTTTTGCTTCAAGATTTTCACAAAAGTCAATAGCTTTTTGGGTTATTACGTCAGATTCCAAATCAGACCTTAAAATTATAATCGGAACATCTTTTTCAGCCCTTTCAATAAGGCCGTGCCTGAATTCGGCAGAATATTCAGGGCATGCATGTTTGATGGCTCCTTCCATGAGCATTGTCATTGCAAGCTTGTATGCAAGACCGAAGTTCGGACCGCTTCCTAAACAGTAGAAGATGTCTTCACCTGCATATTTTTCGGCAAGTTCTCTGTTTTCATCTTCTGTCATTAAAAGAAGTTTTTCAAGCATTTTCGGCATGTCAAGCAATTCAGCTATAAGTTCTGTCTTGTTTTCATAATCTGATGCTTTAAACAGGATGTAATAAAGACTTGCTAATTGGGTAATGTAGGTTTTTGTACCTAAAATAGCTGTTTCTGTTTCACACCTGGTTGCGATTGGAGTTTTAGCTTCTTTTATCATTGAGCTTTCAGGTTCGTTTGAAATAGAAACTGTGTGCAGTCCATACTCATTAGCTTTCCTTAATGCTGCTAAAGTATCTGCGGTTTCACCTGACTGGGATGTAAATATTGCTATTGAATTCTCGTTTTCAATTAATTTCTTGTTGTAGCAGAATTCATAACCAGCATACACTTCAATGTCTATATTTGTACTGGACATTCTGATTGCGTCACGAACGCTGTAGCAGGTGGAAATTGAGCTTCCGCATCCCACCAGATAAACTTTATCCGCATCCATGACAAGCTGTGAAACTTCATCCATTTTTGGAAGTTCACTTTCGAAAGTCCTCTGAAGTGAATCTGGCTGTTCCATCATTTCGTCATACATTTTATATTTCATAGCTTAAACTCCTTTAAAATTAAATATTATAATTAATATATTGTTAATTAACATATAAAAAGGTTTTTTAAAAAAATATTACGGCACTTTCAAAAACTTAAGTGATTTTTAGAAAATCGCATTGTCCTCATCCCAATACCTCAGTTTTAAGTCAAAT